>CAZMEH010000107.1:0-8755 GCA_964564885.1 uncultured Saprospiraceae bacterium
AATGTTGGACTAAAGTCCTAGTTTTTTTAAAATTCAAATCCACGAGCTAAAGCACGTGGCAATAGATGTAAAATACTGATAATCAGTTGATTTTAAACCTCCTTGACGTTAATCCGAAATCTCGGGATTGTCAATTATTTAAAATATTTATATTTTAATGAAAATTTTGCGTTTGTAAAGTATCCAAATGATGGAATAACAAACCAAAGTATAGAACAAAGCCCAAGCAAAAGAGGCTAAATTAGGTGCAATCCCTGAATTGACCAAACCATTGTAGAATAATCCTTTGAATGATTCTCCACTGAAAACACTTGCGCCAGCTGGCGTATTTAAAATGCCGTGCAAAACGTAAGCTGCAATGGCGTTTGTTCCGAATACGACAAATGGAAAGGTAAATTTACGATAGCCTTGAATATCGACTAGCCAAATGCAAGTCGCAAAAAGCATTGTCGCTAAACCAGAAGTGTACAAGACATAAGAACTTGACCAAAGGTTTTTGTTGATTGGAAATGTCCAATGCCAAAAGCTACCTAAAGCAAACCAAACGAAACCAAGGATAAACATCCAAATGACTTTTCTCTCTGGTTTGTCTTTTCGCAACCAAAGCAATCCTGCTAGTATTCCCGTAATTCCAGACGCAATAGAAGGTAATGTACTTAGCAAACCTTCTGGATCCCAAGAATATTGATATAAGCGAAATGGAATAATTTTTCGGTCAATCCATGCGGCTAAATTTGTTCCAGGCTCTAGGTTTCCTGCAACTAATGTTTCTGAAATTTTTGTTGGAATAGTTACGTCAATCATTCCAGCATGATTTGGAACTTGACCAGATGATATTGCGCCAACGATGACTTCGTCTATTGGAACAGGGACTAAAGTCATTAACGCCCAGTAAGCTATTAGAAGTCCAATTCCGATATAAGTTTGGCGTTTCCAGTTACTTTGATAAATAAAGAGGAGCGAACAAGCAAAGAAAACTAATCCAATTCGTTGTAAAACGCCTGGGATTCGTACTTCTGTGAACTTTGGAAATAGCCAGAGAAACATACCTAAAGCAAAGATAATTACGCTTCGTTTAATGATTTTACCAATCATTTTTCCTTTAGGCTTTTTGGCTTGAATTTGTTTAGAATAGGACAAGGCAATCGAAACGCCGACAATGTATAGGAAAAACGGGAATACTAAATCGGTTGGCGTGATGCCGTGCCAGTCCGCATGTAATAGTATGGGATAAACGGTTGACCACGAGCCTGGGTCATTGACGATTATCATTCCTGCAATGGTCAGTCCTCGCAATATATCAAGCGAGAGCAAGCGATTTTTGCTTGGTAGTATAAATTCTTTTTGATTGGTCATTAGTTGGTTGGTTTTCTGAATTTTTCTTAAAAATAGTGTTTTTTTAGAAGTTGGAGGTTATATTGTTCGGCTTGCTCATTGCCAGCAGTCAGATTTTCCTAATTCCACCTAAAACATAAAAAAAGCAGTATTCGAAAATCGAACACTGCTTAACTTTTCACTTAATAATAAAATTCTTTATAATGCTGTTGAAAACTAGTGAAAGCATTAAACCTTCTCTACTCTCTAATCTTTACTTAAAGTAACCTCCGTTTTCTGTTTCTAAGAATTTATCAAATGGAATTTCTTCTTGTTTGATAAAACCTTTGTTCGGTAAAGTACCATCAGCGACCATTTCAACTACAGCAGCAATAGAAGCAGCCGTTGTCCAAGAAATAGCACGCCACATATTGCCTCCTATTTCAATTGGGTGAAAGGCACGAGAATATTCACTACGATTGATTTTGTCGTTTTTCCAACCTTCAACCACCGCATAAATATAAACGACATCATCCTTAACTGGAGGTTTTGCATTTTTCAACAAATCCTCTAATCCTTGCTTGTCGTTTTTCATGTATAATTCATACATTAAAAAACGCATTAACTTCGCATGACCAGGATAACGCATTGTTTTATAGTTCAATGTGTCAACCTTACCATTATACGTTTCACACATGGTACCTAAACCGCCAGAAGTCGTAAATGCTTCAAATTCGCAGCCATCAATGTTAATGTATTCCAAAGCTTCTAGTGACGGAACCATTTTACGCACGCCATTGTGAATAGCTTCTGCATCATTGATATATTCGTTGATAACGCCAGCAGGTGACCAAGTGAATGAGTAAGCCATCAATCCGTTTGGATAACGTGGCAATGCGCCAACTCTTAGCTCTATATCACGTAATGTATCAAAATCATTGGCTAAATCTGCACCAACAATACCAATTAAACCTGGTGCAAGACCACATTGCGGAGCCATCACGCTCGTTGATGTTTTACTCAAATCTCTAATGAAGTTCGTCGTGTCAACATCTTCTGTTAAGTCAAAATAGTGCATGCCTTTCGCATGAGCAACTTTTGCAACGGGCTTATTTAAGAAAAACGGCAACGCAGAAACAACTGCATCGTAGTTTGGTAACACTTCGTTTAGAAACTTGTCTGAAGTTACATCTTCCTCCAGTACGGGAAAAGGCAATTCAAAATCATAGTGCGGCTTTTGTCTGTCAACTCCTGTAACGTCAAATTTCTTGTTTAATAATACGGCAACTAAAGAACCAACCTTTCCTAATCCTAGTACTAATATTTTTTTCATTAATTATTTTTATATTTCCTTGAAAGTCTATTATAATTTTGAATGCTTATATTTTAATTAGTTTTCATTGAATTAGAAAGTAACTCATCGAAGTTTTTAAACAACGTCATCCAATGAAAAGCTAAGACATCAAGCAAATTTATCACTATATTTGATAACTAATAATACTTATTAAGACAAGAAATGATAAACACAGGTAATCGAATAGAATTACGGCACTTACGTTATTTTATGGCAGTAGCCAAAGAGAAGAACTTTAGAAAAGCATCGGAACTGTTATTCATCACACAACCAGGATTGAGTAGGCAGATTAAACAGATGGAAGAATCTTTGGGTGTAAAGCTATTCAATAGAACAAACAAAAAAGTAACGATTACGCCAGCAGGCGAATTTTTGAAGAAAGAATTAGTGTTTACCTTCAATCACTTAGAAACAACTTTCCGACAGTTGCAATTGATTAATGATGGGCAAGATGGTGAAATAAGATTAGGTTTCGTTAATTCTGCTATGCAAAACCTCATTCCGCCTTTATTAAAAAAAATGCAAACTGATTTTCCTAATATTCATTTCTCCTTAAAAGAGCTTTCTAGTAGCAAACAAATTGAACAACTCAAATCAAATGAGATTGACATCGGCTTTGTTCGGTCGAGTACTGTTCCCGATAGAATACACCTCAAAACAATCTTTAAAGAAAAATTTGCAGTTGTTTTGCCTAAGTCTCATGTGCTCAACGAACGAAGTTTTAGACATGTAGGACAATTGGCAAAAGAGCCTTTTATTATGTTTTCTAAAGAAGATAGCCCAGGTTATTATAATAAAATTATGAGTATTTGTGAACAAAAGGGCTTTACGCCGCAAGTTTCTCATAGAACGGTTCACGACAATACAATCTTCAAATTGGTAGAAAGCGGGTTAGGTGTTGCAATTGTTCCGAATTCATTTCGACATGGCTTAAATTTAAATATTAAATTTATTGAATTGCGAAATATTACTCAAGAGGCAAAACTATCCGTTGTTTGGGAAAAAGAAAACCGAAACCCAGCCTTAAGTAAGTTTATAAAGTTACTTGAAGTAGAGTATAATGAAAAATAGGTATTCTATTTTTAAGACAAAGTTTCAAAATTGGACAATTAATTTATTTTTGGGAATTTATTTAAAACATCAAAAATATAAATTGCTTGTAGTCAAGGTGTTAGCCTAATGGCACAAGGATTGAAACAGTGTAGATATCTGACAATCTACACTAATTACAATCCGAAACTATGAAATATTTTATCTACTCAATTCTCTTAATTCTTATCACTGGTTTTGCATACAATGTAAATGCACAGGAAAACAAAAAGTCTTATAAAGGCTATGTTTTATTAGAAAATAATGAAAAAATAACGGGTAATATTGAAATGCTCTCTCCTGTTATGAATCAAGTAAAAGTAAAGGTTAAGCCTTTAGGTAATTTAAATACTAAAACCTTCAAATCACAAGAGGTAAAAGAATATGCTTTCCAAATAGAGGTCTGGAATAAAGATGCTCGTCAATATGTAACAGAATGGATTCATTATGTAAATAGAGAGGTCGGTCGTTCTGCTATTCCATTCGGTTCTAAAAAGGCATTATTATTACAAGAGTTAACTGGAACTATCAGTTACTTCAATTACTATTACCAGTCGAACTCAGATGTAGGCAGTCCTATTAAAAATATTTTTTATATCCAAAAAATAAACCATGAACGTGGTTTGATCGCAATAAATAGGGAGAATTATAAAGAAGTTTTACAAAATATGATATACGATTTTGCAGAATTGCACGCTAAGGTCGGTACTTCACAATATAGTTTTAATCATATCAAAAAAATTATTTCTAAATATAATTCTAACATGAAAGAGTTTGGTAAGAAAAATATATTAACAAGCGCAAACTAAAATTATTAAAAAACACAATTGTACCCAAGAAAAAGATATTTTAAGATTTATTAATCATGATAGTTTGTAGTTAATCAGTGGTTTGACACCTTTACTAGGTGTCAACCACTTTTTTATTTTACCGATTGGTGTCTTATAATTTGCATAACATTATATAATCAACGGCTTTCTTATTAAATGTAAAAAAATCAAATTATTTTTGAGCGGTTACGTATTGAGCTTGTTCAAAATGGAGTTTTAAATATCAAAATATAAGATACTCCCAATAAACTTGTTTAAGAGTTTGTCTTAAGGAACGTGTAAAGAATAAGTTCAATCTCCTTGAATTAGAAAATAAATGAATATTGTTAAACAATACTTTTTTGTTGGTCATTCTATAACTTGTGGCGACTTGTCCCGAAATCTCGGCGAGAACTCGCTATTAAATCATCGCTCTAGTCCAAATTTATATTTAGCAAATTGAAATATCAATATTCAACTATGAATAAAATATTATCTACCATTTTCTTTTTTGTCGCTTTTATCTTTACATCAGATGCCAGTCACTTGGTTGGTGGAGAGATTACATATCAGTGTTTAGGAGGTAATCAATACCAGTTTACTTTAAATGTCTATCGTGATTGTGCATCGACAGGACCTGGCGGAAACACAACTCCTTTTGATGCTAATGCTAGTTTTACGGTATTTACAGGAAACGGAACTGTTTTTACGACAACATCAGTTGGGTTTCTTACCGCTCAGTCTAGTGTAATCAACATTGATTTAAGTAATCCTTGTTTAATTCCACCAGCGGGCGTTTGTGTCGATCAAGCTACCTATACAGGAGTAGTGACGTTACCATTCAATCCATTAGGTTACTTTGTCGTTTATCAACGTTGCTGTCGAAATAATTCGATTTCAAATATTGGAAATCCTAGTCAGACAGGAGCAACATACAGTACATTTATCTCTCCTGATGGGCAGACACTTTGCAATAGTAATCCAACATTTGCAAGTTTTCCGCCAGTAGTGATTTGTCAAAGCCAGCCTATTGATTTTGACCATAGTGCAACAGACGTTGATGGCGATTCATTAATTTATTCATTTTGTGCACCGTCAACGGGCGCAGCACCTGGTAATCCTCAGCCAAATACGGCATCTGCACCACCTTATGCTGCGGTTTCATTTGTGGCACCTTATACTTCATCTACACCATTAGCAAGCAATATCGCTATCCATCCTGTTACTGGATTGATTACAGGTTCGCCAACTACGCTTGGACAATATGTTGTCGGAATTTGTGTAGATGAATATAGAAACGGTGTATGGATAGGAAGTATCAAACGGGATTTTCAGTTCAATGTAACTTCTTGTGCGGTAAGTGTTTCAGCAGGATTAACATCTGATTCAACTTCCAATAGCGGTACTTATTTCATAGAACAATGTATTGACTCTACGGTTACTTTTGATAATCAAAGTGGACAATTGAGTTTTATTGATGGTTATTTATGGGAATTTGATTTGAATAATGGTTCTACCCTTACCTCTACAATTCGAAATCCAACCATGACTTTTCCTGGACCAGGTTCTTATTTTGGTTCTATGGTAATCAATCCGAATAGTACGGAATGTTCGGATACGGCTTATCTTTTCGTTAAAGTGCATGATGACCCGATTGCTGACTTTTCCTATACTTATGATTCCTGCGTTATTGGACCAATCAATTTTATCGATAATTCAACAAGTGTCGATGGCTCGATTACCTCATGGGATTGGGACTTTGGAGATGATAGTACGATGTTTGCTTTAAATCCAAGTTATCAGTATCAAAATGCAGGAACATTTAATGTTCAGTTACTCGTAACAGATGAAAATGGTTGTTCCGATTCTACGATGTCAACCGTTACTTGGGCACCTTCTCCGATTATTGATGTTGTGCCAAGTACCGCATCTGGTTGTATTCCGTTAGATGTTTTATTTGAAAATAATTCTTATCCTATTAATGGTTATAGCATATTTTGGACGCTGGGTGATGGCTATACATCAACCGACTCTGATCCAATGCATACTTATCAAGATACGGGATTATATACTGCGACGGTATTTATTATATCGCCATTAGGTTGTACTGCAACAGATACTTTTCCAGATATTGTAAATGTTAGGAATCCGCCATCACCTAATTTCTATTTCTTGTATGATTCATGTAGTTATGATCCAGTAGAATTTTATAATACTTCTGCCAATGGCGATGGAAATATTATACAATGGGATTGGTATTTTGAAAATGATAGCACGATTACTTCTTCTAACGATAGCACAATATATCAATACCCTGATGTTGGGAAATACAATGCAAAACTTTTGATTACAGATGATAATGATTGTGAAATGGAAATCACAAAAGAAATTGATTGGCAACCCGCACCAGCATTTCCAGTTGATCTACAACCCTTTGTTGGCTGTGAACCATTGACAATTGAAATTGCAGATGCTACTTATCCGCTTCCAGGTTACTTTACGTTGTGGAATTATGGCGATGGTTATTATTCTGACAATTATAATGCGGCTCATTTATATGAAAATGCAGGAACTTATGATTTATCATTAAAGGTAATTTCAAGAACTAATTGCGTAGAAGATTTTGAATATCCAGCTCAGGTCGTCGTCAATGATAATCCAGTTGCGGAATTCTCCTTTACGCCAGATAGCGAAACATTACCGAGCTTATTCCAAAATGAAGTTGTATTTACGGACGAGTCGGATGATGCTATTACATGGAATTGGACATTTAGCAATGAAGGAACATCTATTGAACAAAATCCAACACACTTTTTCCAAGATACAGGATTGCATATGATTACGCTTGCAGTAGAACATCCGACAGGTTGTAGCGACACGATAAGTCAGTATATTGATATAAAACCATCATTTACCTATTATTTACCAAATTCATTTACACCAAATGATGATGGCAGAAACGATGGCTACCGTGGAGTAGGAGAGATGTTTGGCGTTACTTCGTTTAATCTTCAAATTTGGAGTAGATGGGGCGAAAAAATGTTTGAAACAGCTGATGCACTTCAAGCATGGAACGGACGATTTAATAATACAGGTCAAATGGTTGAAAGTGGCGTTTATGTTTGTTTTGCCAAAATTGTTGGCCCACGAGGAAAGGTTTACGAATATAAAACTTTTGCTACCGTCATTCGATAAGTGAAAAGTAAATAATAAACTCGACCAATAATAATAACAAAACTAGATATTTAGAAAGATTATAGTTTTATAAAAAAATAAGGTTGACGTGTACTAAGTTTTTAAAGTCTTATGATAGGACACAGAATAGCAAAGTTCTGATTATTAGACATTTACGAGAGATTACGTTTACTAAACTTTTAAAGTTTAGTAAACGTGATTTTACGCAAAAAAAAATTAATCATTCCTTGGTCGAAGTTATTATTTACTTTCACTAAGTTTTAAATAATCTTGAATTTTATTAGATGTCAGACGACTTCAAGTCGTCTGACATCTGTTTTTTACAACAAAACTACTTTTTCTCTTCAAAAAAATATTTTACTTTTGCCGCTGTATGAAAAAAAATCAATCTATAAGTTTCGATAAATTTTTGACGCTCTTTCCAGAAGTAGAGCTTCCTATGGTATTGACGACTGATATTCACATTGAGTTTAGTCGCCACAATCTTCCTATTCCAGGCGTTATGGTAGATAGATTTTTATCTTCCGCTCAAGACGATGAATTCACAGAATACATTGCTTGTTTTAGCATTCCAAATACTAAAAGTTTTCATGCGGTAGTAGCATGGCGAGCTGGTTTGATGGAATATGAGTATCATTTGGTGACATTTGATAAATCGGGTAATTTGCTAGATAAGCGAGTTATAGCAAGTACGAAAAGCGATGGAAAACTCTTAACTCGTTCATTAGCAACTATTGAAGCAGATTGGCTAATCAATATTGTGGAAGGTAGTGAAATAGTTAAAGAGGATGGAGAATCTATTTTTAATCCAAGTTCGAGTAAGGTGGTTCATTTAGAAATGACTGCCGATGGTGAAATTACGATTGCGGAGTAGAATAGCTTTTTTATTTCCTACTTGCTAAAGCACTCATTTGATGACTTTAAGTGAGTAAGTTCATTGTAATAGTCTTTATTCACAAGAACTAATATGCCTACAAAATCATCTTTAAAATTT
>CAZMEH010000108.1:0-2850 GCA_964564885.1 uncultured Saprospiraceae bacterium
TAAAAAAGTATGAAAATTGAAGACTGCCTACTATTGAGAACATAATAAAAGTAAAACGGTTAACAAAAGCCATGCTATTTTAGCTATTCTCTTTATTCTACAATGAAGTAGTTAACAATAAGTGTTTCGTATTTAACCAATTCTAAGAAACTAGGTACTTTCACCTTTTGAATGGTGGCTATCCCATCTTTGCTTTTTGAAATATCGACTTGCAAACTAAATTGATTGGGCGATAATTTTTCGTAATTACTCAAACCTATGGTACATTTTACCTGTATCGACTTTGGAAAAATCATTACACTAGCATTTGGTTCTGATAGCGTAATTGGTACTTCAATTACTTTTTCGGTGAGTTGTTCGACCAGCACATCGTAAGCCACATAATTCGGTTTAAAGCTCACTTGCTGATTAGAAAACTGTGCCAACGAGATAGTATCTCTTAATCTAAAACTCAATTCGTCGACTTCTAAAGGCGCTGTGTGCCATTCTTTGATGTTCCGAATAATCGAATAAGGACCTTCGATGACAATAGTATCAGGCGAAATAGTTTGTGGTGCAGATTCTACAAATTGCTTTGCAAATGAAATCTCATTAATCAGTCTGACGGGTATTCGTTTGCGTGCTTTTACGTCCATTACCAATGGAATATTATCTGGATTAATTGTTCCAATATCGACTCCAAAACCTAATTTAAGTTGTAAATCTCTGGTCAATCGTTGCAAACGAATTTCTTGTAAAGTGTCTTGACTAAGCGTATATTTTAGTTTTCGGCTTCGTTTGCCCATCGAATGAAGCAGCAAATTCCAGCCTGTTCCATCTAAAGTAACATCAAGTGCCGCAGGTGGTTTTTTGGTTAAAATACTATTATCGTTTGGCAATTCATATTCAACTTTCACTTGAATAGCAGAATCATAAGTCTTTGATAACTTGGAGAATATCCAAAAAACAAAAGCAATACCAATGCATATCATTAGTATTGCCCTTTCCGTTTTATTGGATAAAATATTTTTAATATTTAGATCTAATCCTCTTTTTGCCATGTTTTTAAAGTTGGCAGTTGGTCGTTTTAAAGTTGGCAAATATATTATCTACCTCCTTGTTACATGCCTATCACCGAATTTTTCGGGACACGCTGTAACTACAACTGCTTACTAAGATTCTTCTCCATAAAGTGCTTCTGATAAATCTTTAGAAATGGCACTTTTTTGAATTTGAATATTAATACCTTTATTTTTGTCAATCAAAAGTACAACCATGCCGTTCTCTTCGGACATTTCCATAATTTTACCATGAATACCACTTGTTGTTACGATCTTGTCACCTTTCTTCATATCATTAACAAAAGTATCTTGTTTCTTCTGCTTTTGCTGCTGTGGTCTGATTAGGAAAAGGTACATCACTCCAATCATGGCAACTATAAAAATTATATTAGAACTGCCTGCTACTGCTAAAAAAATGTAATCCATTGTCTTTTATATTTACGATTTTAGTCTACCTATCGGCAAACAAGATTGAAAATCTTAGGTTTTAAACTATTCGCAATCAATTTATTACGAAACAATTGTTAACCACCAACCCAATCAATTTATTAATTTTAATGCTAAGTTAAAAAGCTTTTTAACCTTTTCTAACTTGTTCTTATTTACGTTTCCTTACTTAGGTGTTACCGTACCAGACAAATCCAATTTTGTTACTCTAGGATAAGTATTAGCTGTTAACGTAACTTGCTTAGACGCCTGACCAGCTCTACCATCTGAGTTGAATTGAACCTTTATTTCGCCCGTTTCACCTGGTGCAATTGGCTCTTCTGGCTTCTTAGGCACCGTACAACCGCAAGATCCTGTCGCTGTTGCAATAATTAAAGGTACTTTACCAATATTCTTGAACTTGTATGAAAATTTCACTTGTTCACCTTCATCTATTGTTCCAAATTCATAAGAAGTAAATTCCCATTCAAACTTTGCAACGTTGATAGTGTCAATATTTCCATCTTCGTCATAAGGTAGTCTAACAGCATCATTTAACTCTGCTTCCTCGGTTAATTCTGCTACTGATTTACTTCCTTCTTCTTGACAACTCATTAAAAACATAGGTAATGCCAAGCATACCAAAATCAAATTTCTCATCGTGATTTTTTAACAATTTCTAAAACAATAATAGGGAATTTGCAAAGAATAGTTATGTTAATTCTTTACATTTTTATTAAGTGCAAAAATAAGCATTTTTATTTCAAAATTTTATCAATCTAGCTATTCATGTGATGAAGTTTTATACAAACGCATTCATTCTTCGTACTTAATGGTCTTTACAAGAGCTACAAACTATTCACTTGTTCACCAAATACCGAATATTAATCATGTATATTAAATATAGGTTAATTCAACTCACCTCTCAATATTGGACTTGAAAACAAAGAAACGTTGGTCAAACTTCACCAGTTCAACCAACGTTCTTTATCTAATTTCAACTAATTCTCCAATAAATCTCTTTAGAAATTTATCTTCTCTAGTCGCATTTCTATTTTCCTTTCTTTCCTATTATATTCTTGTACAAGCGCATAACCTGCTTTTGCAGGATAGACATTAATGCTCGTTCTCCATTTTCTTTCAAGAACAATTCTATCGTTAGAGAATTCGCCATCAGCATAAGAAATTACACCAAAGTAAGTTTTCTTAGACTCACCCTTTGCCGCTCTATCATAATCCAAATAACAAATATGCATGACTTCTCCACCATCTTGTGTTTGTGCGTAGTAAAAGTCAAAAAAGCCCATCATATCTAAATATTTAGCTAATTTAGCCGCACTAACCATTCCCATTCCTTGATCTAAAAGTACATTTGATTTACCTT
>CAZMEH010000109.1:0-39698 GCA_964564885.1 uncultured Saprospiraceae bacterium
AATTTTAGTCTTCGTTAGTTTTTCATCAGATAGCACGGCTATCTTCCTCTAAACTGCCTCGTCTAAAATCAAAATCTAGATTTTTCGACTATAAGAACTTTTGTGAATAAAGACTAATAGATATTTTCAATCTTTAATTATTTAAAATAATCCTTGAATGATACTTTCAATTGTCTTACCTTCCGCTTCTGCTTTATAGTTTAATACAACACGGTGACGCAATACATAATTTGCAACCGCTTGAACGTCTTCGATATCTGGTGAATATTTACCGTTGACTGCCGCATGACATTTTGCACCAAGTACTAAGTACTGAGAGGCACGAGGTCCTGCGCCCCAAGATAAATATTGGTTCACTTCTTTTGTAGCTTTAACTGTTCCTGGGCGAGTTTTACACGCTAACGAAACGGCATATTCTAACACGTTGTCAGAAATTGGAATCTTACGAACCAAGTCTCTAAAGAAGATGATTTGTTCAGACGAAACAATGTTGTTTAGTTTCACCTTTTTCATCGAAGTTGTACTTTTTACAACTTGAAGTTCTTCTTCATAAGATGGATAATCCAACCTAATATTGAACATAAAACGATCTAATTGCGCTTCTGGCAATGGATACGTTCCTTCTTGTTCAATCGGGTTTTGAGTCGCCAATACAAAAAATGGATCTGGTAATTTATGATTGATACCACTTACGGTTACAGAACGTTCTTGCATAGCTTCCAAAAGTGCCGCTTGCGTCTTAGGAGGCGTACGGTTAATCTCATCCGCTAATACAATATTTCCAAAAATCGGTCCTTCGTGAAATTTGAAATGACGGTTTTCATCAAGCATTTCCGCACCTGTAATATCCGAGGGCATTAAATCGGGCGTAAACTGAATACGTTTGAAATCTAAATCTAAAACCTCTGCAATGGTACTTACTAAAAGTGTTTTTGCTAGTCCAGGTACACCGACCAATAAACTGTGTCCATTACTGAATAATGATATGATAACCGCTTTAACAACATCTTGCTGTCCAACGATAACTTTTCCAATTTCTGCTTTTAAGTCTTTGTAAGCTTTTGCTAGTGCGTCAACCGCTTCTACATCAGAAGAGTATTTCATATGCTCTCTTAGTTAAATTTAAATGATGAGTGTCTGCTGGTAGGCAGGTTTAAAGTTATAGAACTGTCAATGATTGTTCCAATCTCTAAGTAAATATACAATTTTTATAAAGCATTGTTGATAATCAGATTAAATTCTACAAAGAACGCTTTATTGATGACAAAAGAGTAGAAAGCAATTATTCGGCTGCTCTATTATTCAATTGTTTTTTTTGTTCAATAAAAAAGGATTTAAAGATTCGATATAATTACCGAACCTCTAAATCCTTCTCGTTCAAAACATATAAAACAATCAATTTTTTTGTCGTTCTATATTCCAGACTAAGATTACGCTAATGGTGGAATACGTAACATTTGCCCCGGATAAATTTTATCAGGATGCTCTAACATTGGTTTGTTAGCTTCAAAGATTACTGGGTATTTTGCCCCGTCATTATAGTGTTGAGATGAGATTTTCCAAAGTGTATCACCTTTTTCTACGGTGTAAAATACAGTAGTAGCAACTTCTACTTCATCTAAGCCACGTGGAGTTGCTTCATCTTCGCTTACTGTCACCTCTAATTGATCATCAACAGAAGCAATACCATCTACGTTACCAGCAACCAGTACAGCTTTTTCCTTTCCTGAACTTGTATCACAAATACCTGAAAGTGTTACTTTATCGTCGTCAACCGTGATACGTAAGTAATCAATTTTGATCTTATATTTATCAATTGCAGTTTTGATAGCTGCTGATTTTTCAGCGTTTGCTTCTTCTGGCGTTTTTTTGTCTTTACGACCAAATAATTTTGCACCAGCATTCTTTACAAATGAAAACAATCCCATTTTCGTTAAGTTTTGATTATTAAAAATATTAGATAGCATTTTCAAAACCTATGCTACCTTATTAGTGTTTGTAAGTCTGTTTAAAAATAAGCATTTATTTTCTTAAATAACAAATCTACCTATATGATGACGACAATAAAATTTTAAGGTCACGGTAATTAATATTAAAAGCATTAATTTTGCAGAATACAGGCTACTTTTGCTGCCTAAATAAAATTAATAAATGATACATTTTGAGAGGTTTGAGTTGGAGAATGGTTTGAGAGTAATTGTAAATGAAGATAAAAGTACTCCAATGGTAGCGGTCAACTTATTGTATAATGTTGGCTCAAAGGACGAAGACCCAGAAAAAACAGGATTTGCGCATCTTTTTGAACATTTGATGTTTAGTGGTTCTGCTAATATTCCAGATTTTGACCAACCGCTTCAATCGGCTGGCGGTGAAAGCAATGCTTTTACCAATAAAGATATTACGAATTTCTATGAGGTTCTTCCTGCTGATAATATCGAAGTGGCATTTTGGTTAGAATCTGACCGTATGTTGAGTTTGAATTTCAGTGAAGAAGCATTAGATATTCAGCGCAAAGTGGTGGTCGAAGAATTTAAGGAAACTTGCTTAAGTACACCTTATGGTGATGTCTGGCATCATTTGATGAAGTTAGCGTACAAGGTTCATCCGTATAGTTGGCCAACTATTGGAAAGATTCCTAAACATGTTGAAGATGCAACGTTAACGGATGTCAAAGAGTTTTTCTATCAATATTATCGTCCCAATAATGCAATTTTAAGTGTATCAGGTAATGCGAGTGTAGAGACGGTAAAAGCTTTGGCGGAGAAATGGTTTGGTGATATTCCAGCAGGAAACTTAGACCGTAGGATTTTAGCAAAAGAACCTCAGCAAACGAGTTTTAATTATAAAATTCATGAAGCGGATGTTCCTTTAGATATGGTTTATTTGGCTTTTCATATTCCAAATCGACTGTCTGCTGATTTTTATAAAATTGATTTGATGTCGGATGTGTTGAGTAATGGACCTTCGTCAAGATTGTTTCGTCGCTTATTAAAAGAGCAACATATTTTCTCTGATATTGATTGTTACATTACAGGAAGCCTTGAACCTGGTTTGTGTATTATCGAAGGAAAACCAGCCGATGGTGTTAGTATTGAAACGGCGGAAGCTGCTATTTGGAAAGAATTGGAACTGTTGAAAACGGAGCTTATTCCAGGGCGAGAACTAAAGAAATTACAGAATAAAGCGGAAAGTACCTTTGCTTTTTCTAGCTCTAGTATTATGACAAAATCCATGAATTTAGGATTTTTTGAATTGCTAGGTGATGCGGATTTGATTAATAGCGAAGCGCAAAAATATCAAGAAATTACTGCTCAAGATATTCAAAATCAAGCTAGACAAGTATTTAGAAAAGAAAATTGTTCTGAGTTGATTTATAAAGCAAAGCCAAGTAAGGATTAAAATAAGTTCGGTGGTTTTAATTAAGATCACCGAACTTATTATAATATAAAAACACAATCAACGGCACACCGCCATGTGGCAAACGATAAATAACTTCGTGCAGCCATTGATAACAGCTTTCCATTGGAATATTCATATCGAAATTACAGATAATACGAGCAAAAGCCGTCATGCTGCCCCAAATAATACAATACAATAAAGCCATTTGGCTCATCCATTTGATCGGAATAAAAATAAGCACAGCGACTATTATATCAACTATTCCAATGATGTAAAGAAAAGAAATAGCTGTTGTTTCGTCCATTCCAAAACCATCAATTGTCATTTGAACAAAGTGTGCAGGCACAGGATAAAAGCCTAAAGCATACAATCCATGTCCAATAAAAGTCAATGAAATCGATATTTTCATTGCCAGTATCAAGTGCTTTGTATTCCACAAAACTGCCCAAACCAAAAATACTGGCGTTCCAATCTGCAAACTATATTCTATAAATTGTCCAACACTTTGAAACTTCTCTAACCAATAAAGCAAAGACAATAATACCAATGCAATTGAACCTGCAATGATAACTTTACCTAATGATTTTCGATGTTCATTTAAAAAAAATGCAAGAAAAGCACATAGCACATAAAAAACACCTGCTATAATTGTTAGCTTAACTATCCATGCGTCAACAACCATACTTGAAATAAAACCTTCCCATTCCATTCCAAGAATGACTTTCACAGGTTGCGCCATCCATTCTTCTCGCCAAAGCAATTCACGCAATGGGATATCCAAAAAAATGTGTTGCCATGCTCTGCCTAGAAAGACGGAAATGGTTAATAATTTTAAAAAAGGTATAAAAATAGTTGATGGTTGGAATGTCTGACTACTTGATTGCATACCCGAAATTTCAGTGATTTTTAAACAAAAAAAATCGATATTGAAATCATTCAATACCGATCTTAAATTAATTTTTTACATCTTAAAATTCGAGATGCTTCATCGTTTCGCTTCATTAATACATTCATTTTCATTCAAATGTTGCTCGTTTCTTAGACGTAAGGTTCGATTGCTGGTTGTTCGTTACTATATCTAAGAATACTTTGTAGAGTGCTAGTTTTGGGTGCAAAAGTCACTTTAGGCAATATTCGATAACCTTGCTCGAGGTTTTCAAATAGCTTATGTAACTCCCAGTTACTAGCGAGAGCATCTTCTACCACGTCGTTTTCTTTCGAATTGGTTTCATGATAAAGATACTTTAAGAGTAATGATTCAATTGTAAATTTATTCTCCATATTGGACACGCTTAATTAAAGATGAGGTAATACAAATTGTTAGAATTCTTAATTCTAACAATTTGTATTTGGTACGAATTATTAAAAAACCTAGTAACTACCAATAATTCTATTAAGATATTTGTTTCCGCTTAAAAAACAATAATAAAACGGCTAGACCTCCTAATTATTGTTTTCCTTTGACGAATTTATAGATATGTTAGTCTACTATTACCAAGTGTTTAAGCTTTTGTTTTAGGTAAGAAATACAAATATGGGTTGATACTATACCTTCATCAAACACATCCAGCGAAATGCCCAAATCCAAGTTATTCGATTTTCTTTCCAAATAGGTGCTATCAATGCTTTTAGTTCCTGTTTCTTGAATGCTCGCAATACCGAAAGTGGCGCATCATTTTTAACTAAATAAGATCCATTGAATAAATGAACCAGCAACCAAATAGAATAATAAGCCAACGGGTGACGATGTAAATCATTGATAATAAAATAGTTATTGGTTATTTTTTTGATTTGATAAAATATAGTTGTCAGTTCTTCATTTGTAAAATGATGGCAAAATAAAGAGCAAGTTGTTATATCAAATGTTTGATTTTCCATGGAAGTATCAAAAACATTTAACTTCATAAAATCAATATTTGTATAATCTTTACAATGCGATTTAGCAAATTCAATCATAAAGTCATTCGCATCTATTCCCGTTAATTGCGCTTGAATATTATTCTTTTTGAACCATTTAGCTAACGCAATCAAATTGTCTCCGCCGCCAGATCCAATATCTGCAATCGTATAGATTTTCTCTTTTTTAAAGAAACCTTGTTTTTTTAACCTATTCAATGCTTTGACCAAAACAAGGTTTCCTCCTAAGAAACGATTAATGACTCTTAGCTCAATGAGGTTTTGTTTGAGTGCGTCAGAATGAAGTGTCAAATCATCCATCAGTTCTTTCTTGTAGCTTCTGTTTGCAAAATTTGGCATATTGATTATGTATCGTTGGCTTTAGCCGACATGATTAAAAAAACTAGAACAAAAACCTTGTTGGCGCTAAAGCCAACTGGACTATCAAAAGTAAAAGTTTTGATCCATATTGAAAGATTTATTATAAATAATCAACCGATCGCTATTTAGTTATTTACAGACCACCACATTTTATGTAGTTTTACCTTGTTTTTAAAATTTCTTTCTTTACTTCGAGTGTTCACGAAGAAATTGGGAGAGATCAGGAGTGAAAAAAATTTAAGATTTAGAAATCAAACATATTAAAAAATGGTACAAACGGATGTTTGTGTATTAGGAGCAGGACCTGGAGGAGTAGCTACTTCATTGCAATTAGCGAAACTAGGGATTTCCTCTATATTGGTAGATAAAGCAGTTTTTCCAAGAGATAAAATCTGTGGAGATGCGTTGAGCGGTAAGGTCGTTTATGCTTTTAATAGGATTGATAAAGCTATTTTCCACGATTTTAATGCTAAAAAAGATATAAAAGCGGATTGCTGGGGCGTCAAATTTATTTATCCTAATGGTATTGATATTGAAATCAAAATGGGTAAAGATTTGACGGTCGAAGAATTACCATTTCATAAACCAGATGGTTTTATTTCTAAACGAATCGACTTTGATAACTTTTTAGTCAATTATGTACGGAAGGAAGATTTGATTGATTTTAGAGAAGGTACGCACATTACAGACATCAAGCGCACGGACAACGGTTTCATCCTTAAAGATAAAAAAGGAACTACTGAAATTCAAGCAAAGTTGGTCATTTCGGCAGATGGGGCACAGTCTAAGTTTGCTCGTGAACACGGAAATATTCAAAAAGAAGACAAACATTATGCTGGTTCAGTTCGGGCATATTATAAAAATGTGAAAGGCTGTACGGCTCATAATCATATCGAATTGCATTATATCACCGAATTTTTTCCTGGCTATTTATGGATTTTTCCTTTGCCAAATGGTGCGGCAAATGTTGGTTTAGGTATGCGAACGGATAAATTGAGTAAAAGTAAAATCAATCTAAAGAAAGAATTGCTTCGTTTATTGGACGAGCATCCTCGCTTCAAAGACCGATTTGATGAAGCGGAATTAGATGGAAAAATTAAAGGGTTTGGTTTGCCTTTAGGTTCGAAGAAACGCAAAATATCTGGAGACAACTATATGTTGATTGGCGATGCCGCTTCATTGATTGATCCTCTGACAGGTGAAGGTATTGGAAACGCTGCGATAAGTGGTCGTTTTGCGGCCTTACAAGCGAAAGAGTGTTTAGATGCGAATGACTTTTCTGCTGCTTTCCTCAAACAGTACGATAAAACGGTTTATAATAAGCTTTGGAAAGAACTTCAAATTAGTACGCAATTACAACGTGCCTTTCAATATCCGAGATTAGTCAACTTTACATCAAAATTAGTACACAAGAACAAACGTTTTATAGAAATTCTATCTGCGATGTTCACTGATGTCGATCTAAGAAAAAAACTGCGTAATCCAATGTTCTACGTTAGAATGATTTTTAATAGATAGTTCCATTTACGATTTACGATTTTAGAATGACGATTGCAATTGTTTTGCACAAGCATTTTACAATAATAAAACTTGTCCCGATTTCTCGGGATCTAAAATTGTCAATCAAAATGATATTTCAATGGTATAAGTTTCTTAGAATGACCAATATTTTAATTATGGTAATCACCTTTTACCTCATTAGAATATTGGTTGTTGTGCCTTATGCTAATGCGTTTGATATAGCATTAACATTTGACGATTGGCATTTTATTGTTTTAATAATCGTTACAATGCTTTCTGCAAGTGCGGGCAATATTGTCAATGATATTTATGACGTTGAAATAGATCAAGTCAACAAGCCAAAAAAGGTATTTATCAATCGAATTGTATCGAAAAAGAATGCTTGGCGATTGTATTTCGTATTGAATGGAATAGCAATGGCGCTCATATTTTGGGTTTATTTTCAAATTGATTGGTTCTTGATTTGGATGTATCCATTTGGTTTTTTCTTGACTTGGAGTATGCTATGGCTTTATTCTTATCGCTACAAAAAATCTGTTTTAATTGGAAATATCATCGTTGGTATTTTTGTATCATTTGTCCCATGGAGCGTTTGCTATCCTGAATTAGTCAATGCCTTAATTGGCACAATTCCTTATCAATCCTTTTTTGTGTCAACGGGTATTATCTATATTTTATTTGCATTTATTTCTACGATTCTACGAGAGATAATAAAAGATATAGAAGACAAAGAAGGCGATGCTCAATTTGGTGGAAAGACTTTACCAATTGTTTATGGTGTCGTTAAAGCGAAACGAATGGCACAAGGTGTTGGCGTACTTTTATTAGGAATGATGTCTTTTTCTGTGTACTTTTTATTAACAGAAAAACTATATCTAAGTGGGTTCTATGGGATATTGACCGTTATTGCACCAACTATTTATTTATTAGTTAGTTTAGAAAAAGCATCCGAAAAGAAAACATTTCATCAACTTAGTCAAATTGCAAAGCTGGTGATGATGGCAGGATTGTTTTTTTTAATCGTTCTGTATTTTGAGTATTATTAGATGAAGAAGCGAGAGCAGAGAACTCCCGAAGCCTCGGGATGAGAGAAGAGAGAAAGAATTGCCTTATCTAACAAATAAAAAAAGCGTAAGATGTTAAACATCTTACGCTTTTCTAATCTTAATACTGTTTCCCAAAAATTACTTTTCTTCCTCAGTACTAGGTGCTTCTGGCGTTTCCGCAGGAGTTTCTTCAACTACTTCTACTTCAACTACTGCTGGAGTTTCAGCGATAGCTTCAACAACAGGAGCTTCAACTACTTCTGCAACAGGTTCAGCTACTTTAGGAGTTTCCTCCACAACAGGAACTTCAACAGCAGGAGTTTCAACAATAGGAGCCGCTTCAACCGCTTCAACTACAACAACAGGTTCAGCTGCTTTCGCTGCTGCTACTTTTGCATCTGCTTCCGCTTTCGCTGCTGCCTTTTCAGCTGCTACTTTTTGTTTAGCTTCATCTTCCGCCTGACGTCTTTCCGCTTTAGCTTTAGCCTGTTCCATCTTATCTTCTAGCTCGACTTTCGTCTTAAGCATTTCCGCTAACTTCGCATTTTTAGAATCGATTCTTTCTTGAATCATTTTCAATTTTGCTTGACGGATTTGCGTTTCTAGTTGACCAGTATGGACAGAATTAATTTTTTTATGTTGGAATGACAAGTCTTCTTCATCACGTTTGATAGACGTTGTCATTTTATGAATTGCATTCATTAGTCCATCGTAACGACGAGAAAGTCGATCCGTAGGATTATTATTACTATTTGCAGCCGCACCAAAGCGTTTTTCTTTTACAACCTTGAATGCTTTGTCAATACGTTTCCAAATCTCATTACGAGAATCACGAGTTAACTTCGCTGTTTTGAAATCATTTTGCATTCTTTTCAGCTCATCAAAAGCCGATTGCAAATTGATATTCTTTTCAATACGAGCTTCTAAATCTTCTAAATGACCCGCAAAACGATCGTAGCTAGCTTGAGACGCAACTTTGAATTCAGCATCAAGCGCAGCACGAAATTCTTTCAATTTCGCAAACAACGTATTTGTACGTTCTTTGAGCTGAGTAGCGTGATCCCTGAATAGGTTACGTTCTTGCATTTGCTCACGAACCTTTGCCCAGAAATTCTTTAAATCTTCCCACGCTTTGTGATCATAAGCTGTTAGCTTATTGATGTGCGTAGAAAAATCATCTAACTCATTGATGTAAGATTGATTCAATTTAGAAGATAGCACCATGAAGTGCCATTCTGTTTGCGCACGCTGCAAGATATCTTGTTTATCAACGGTAATACCTTCTGGAACTAACGAACCAGAAACGGTCAAATCAGATTCAGTAGGAACACTTCCTTCTGGGAAAATAAAGACTTCTTTGTCTTCACGCCACTCAAAAAGTAGTTGATTGCCTAATTCTTCAGTAGCTGCTTCACCTGAGAATACCCAAGTTTTGACTTTGTTTTCGTCTGGTAAAAGCTGTAAAGCGATTAACGATTTATTTTCGTCACTATCTTTGCCCCAGAGTACAATTTTGGTTTTCATAACAAACGCTGTGTATATTAAAAATCATTGTTCCGTTGTGATAAACAATTTTATCACCTCCTATATAAAGTAAAATATCGACCAAATGTTCTTTAAAAACAGGTAATTTCTTTCTATTTAGAAATTTATTACTCATTTCTCTATATTTAATAGATATATAAACCCTTATCAAAGTTACATTTTTCTGATAAATAAAAGAGAAAAGCCGTGTTTTATTGTTTAGGAACGTGCAAAGAATAAGTTCTACAAATACAAAAAGAACAATCGAACAGCAAGTTTCCGCTGTTCAATTGTTCTTTTCTAGTAATTCTATCAATACTTAATTAGAGATTTTTTATAATCTAAAGTCGCTCATTAAATATCTCTTTTCATATCCCATGCTTCCATGTAGTCAGCGATTCGACGCAAAAATGATCCACCTAAGAAACCATCAACTACTCTATGATCATAAGACAATGATAAGAACATCATTTGACGAATGGCAATCACATCACCGTATTCTGTTTCAACAACGGCTGGCTTCTTACGAATTGCACCAACTGCTAAAATCGCAACTTGCGGCTGATTGATAATTGGCGTTCCCATTACGTTTCCAAATGTTCCAACATTCGTTACCGTAAATGTTCCACCTTGTACTTCGTCAGGCTTCAATTTGTTGCTTCTCGCTCTATTTGCCAAGTCGTTAACAGATTTTGCTAAACCTGCAAGATTTTTATAATCCGCATTACGAATAACAGGAACAATCAAATTTCCAGATGGTAAAGCAGCTGCCATACCTATGTTAATATCGTTTTTCTTGACGATTTGCGTTCCATCAATCGAAACATTCACCATCGGGTAATCTCTCAATGCTTTGACAACACATTCTATAAAGATTGGCGTGAAAGTGATTTTTTCACCATAACGCTCTTGAAATTTACTTTTATTCGCCTTTCTCCAATTAAATAAGTTCGTCACATCTGCTTCAACAAATGAAGTAACGTGTGGAGAAACCTGTTTTGACATCACCATATGATCAGCGATCAAACGACGCATTCTGTCCATTTCGATGATTTCAACATTGCCACTTCTATCAACGGGCGGTGCAGTCATTTTTGGCGCAGCTGCTTTTGGTGCTGCTGTTTTAGCTGGTTTCGCTACCGTTTTTTGTTTAGGAACTACTACAGCAGGCTCAGGCTTCGTATTTCGATTAGAAACGTATGCCAAAATATCTTTCTTGGTTACTCTTCCGTTTGAACCTGTTCCACTAACGTTAGCCAATTCTTGCTGAGAAATGCCTTCTGTCTTAGCAATATTTCTAACCAAAGGAGAATAAAAACGATCGTCTCCGTCAAATGCTAAATCAACGACTTCTTCAACAGTTGTCTGCTCAGTAACACCGTTTGTTGCAGCAGCTATATTTTCAGTTGCTGTTTCAACAGTTGTTTCTTCACCATTGGCAGAACTAATAATAGCAATCACTTTTCCAACTTCTACTACATCACCTTCGGCAAAAAAGATTTCTTTAATAACGCCTTCGACTGGAGATGGCACTTCGGAATCAACTTTATCCGTCGCAATTTCCAAGATAGTTTCGTCTTCTTCGACTGTATCACCAACTTGCTTATTCCAAGTAAGAATGGTCGCTTCTATGATACTTTCGCCCATTTTAGGCATGACTAATTCAACGGTTGTCATATTGCGTTTTACTTTAAAGGTGTGAGGAGCGTCCCGATAGTTATCGGGAGTCAGATGTCAGTTTATTTGTGCTAACATCTTGAAACTTCATTTACAATTTTTACAAACTGATCAATTTATAAAAAATGTCTCAAAACCTATATTATTTTTTAATTCCAAGTTCATTTTTTTTCTTTACAAGAATACTCAACGAACGTAATTTTTTTTAAAAAGAGTGGAAATAATCGTTCCAATCTAGTTTTTAATTTTATAATTCCTAATTTACTAATGATAAAAGGATTTTATTAAAATTAAATTTTACAAAATGAAAGTAAACCTATTTTAAATTTCAAATCAGAAAAATGCTTTTTAAAAATGTTTATCACAAATAAAATACTGTTTTTAGCCATTTATATCCCTTGATAAACCGTTCACTTTCAATGAGTAATGAACAAAAATATACTATTTTTTAGTTAGAAAGCAAGAATTTGCGCAAAATATTTAGTCCCATATTAGCGGTTCTCTTAATATTATGCATTCGATTATCAGAACCTTTTAACATATACGTCTCTACTCTGTCCTTGTTTCCGACCGCAATCCAAATTGTACCAACAGGTTTATCTGGCGTTCCACCGCTTGGTCCTGCAATTCCAGAAACCGCAATTCCATAGTCAACATTTAACGCTTTCAAACCACCTTTTACCATCTCAATCACTGTTTGTTCGCTGACTGCGCCATGGTTTTTCAAGGTTTCTTTGCTAACGTCTAGCAAGTTCATTTTGATTTCATTACTATACGCCACAATAGAACCTTTAAAGTAAGCAGAAGAACCAGAAATAGCAGTCAATTCATGCGCAATAAATCCGCCTGTACAGCTTTCAAATGTTCCAAGGCTCACGCCTTTTTCTTTGCAAACTCTACCCGCCGCTGCTGCAATAGATTCCGTTTCGTAACCGTAAATATATTCTGGAATCAATGCATTTAGTTCTTGAACTTTAGCATCCAAAGCAGTATTTAATGCGGCTTCGTCTGTTCCTCTTGCCGTCAAACGCAAACGAACTTGCGCAATATTGGGTAAATATGCCAACTTGATAAACTTAGGCAAATTTGTTTCAAAATCTTCTATTGCCCTTGCTAGCATTCCTTCTCCAACACCAGCGGTTCGGATGGTTCTATGAACGATAGCCTGTTTAACAAATCTTGTTTTGAGTTTTGGAATAACGCCAAATTCCATCAAATACTTCATCTCATAAGGTACACCAGGCATTGAAACGTAGATTTTTCCTTGGTGTTCAATCCACATGCCAGGCGCTGTGCCCATTTTATTATGAACAGTCGTACAATTAGCAGGCAAATAGCATTGTGTTCGGTGTGCCTCTTGAAGCGGATAACCTCTTTGTTTAAACATTCCTTGAATATGATTCCACATTCCTTCATTAAAAACCAAGTCTACACCAAAATATTCTGCAAGTACTTTCTTGGTAATATCATCTTTAGTTGGACCTAATCCGCCTGTCATTAAGATAACATCCGCATCCTTTGAAGCATGTTTCAATCCTTCCAAAATACCATAACGTGTATCACTTACCGTTAAGCTTTGATGTATTTCCAATCCTGCGAGATTGAGTTGTTGACCAATCCAAGCCGAGTTTGTATCTACAATTTGTCCAATCAGTATCTCGTCGCCAATAGCTATGACATTTACATTCATAAGAGATTTGTTTTATTTACTCATATCACGCAGAGTTAGCGTCATCTTTTTTTGAAAATTATTGCAATATCGAAAGGATAACAATTTAAAACAAGAATTGTCAATGAATGTCCCTAGAATTTATCATAATTTTAACTATTGCCCAGAGAATCCCAATATACACTACTGTTTCATTCGGCCAAGAATCCTACTAATAGCGTAAAAAAAATATTATTGAAGATAAATTTTAATTGTGAAGTTGCCAATTTTAACTTATATTTCAATTTGAATTTCCGGAATTCAAATCATAAATAGGCAGAAGTTATTCTGCTTAATCGCTTAGTAATGAAATATAAATAACTTATAATCGAAAAGAATGGTTTTTAAGAAAAAAAACGAAGCACTTGGCGGTAACTTTAAGATGAAGAGCATCAAGGTGTTTAGCTCTAAAGAAAACCTGTTTTTTAATAACAAGAAATATAGAAAGGTATTTGACGAACAGGAATGTAATTACATTTACTGTGAACTTTCCTTTTATAATAAGCTCTTTGATGAGCAGGATTGGGATACTCATATCAGCATGGTTTGCCAAAACCTGGACACCAATACGGAAGTTTGCAACCTCAAAAAAGAATTGAGTATTAGCAAAGACCGAAATGTGGTTTTGGTCAGAGAAGGCTGGGGCACGCCTGATGCAGGTTGGTGGAAACGGGGCAAATATTCTTGGAAGGTTTTTGTTGGCGATGAAGAAATCGGCGAAACCATTTTTTATATTGTTAATGCTGGCTTAGTTTCAGAGGAAGAGAATCCATATTTTGAGATTGAATACATTAAGTTATTTGAAAGTCCTCGCAATGGTTTGCCGTTTGGTGAACGTACTTATTATAGTCAATACGACAAAGAGAATACTCGTTTTATCAATTTAGAAATATCGTTGAAAAACTATTTGACACATGAAGAGCAATTTCCGCTTGAAGTTCAATTCAACTATTACAATGATACAGGGCTACTCAAAGCTCATGTTGAGTATTTAAAAGAAATAACAGATAAGCGGGATAAAATAATTTTAGATGCAGGTTATGGTTCTGCTACTTCTGATTATTGGTTTCCAGATCGCTATACGATTGAGGTTATTTTTATGGATCAGTTGATTGCGGTTGTTCCTTTTGTAGTAGGAGAAGAAGCTGTAGAACAAGAAGGTAACTTTGCGTTTACAAATGTTCATGGTCGTGTACCACAAATCGTTGAAACGGAGGAAGAAGATAAGAAATTGACCTTTGAAGAAGCGTCTGAGGAATTAGAAGCTTTGATTGGTTTGAAAACGGTTAAAGAGCAGTTGCGAGAATTGGCGTCTTATCTTCAGTTTTTAAAAATTAGAAAAGAAAAAGGTTTACAAGAAAGTAGTCGTTTTAGTTTGCATTCTGTCTTTTCGGGTAATCCAGGAACAGGAAAAACAACGGTTGCTAATATGCTAGGCAAAATTTATAACAGCTTAGGATTGTTGTCTCATGGTAAAGTTCACGAAGTTGGTCGAGCAGACCTAGTTGGTGAATTTATTGGGCAAACTGCGCCAAAGGTCAAAAAAGCAATTGATAAGGCAAGAGGCGGTATTTTATTTATCGACGAAGCTTATTCATTGACTAATCGTGGTGATGATAAAAAAGATTTTGGTCGTGAAGTGATTGAAGTATTGTTGAAAGAAATGTCTGATGGTGAAGGTGATTTAGCCATTATTTGTGCTGGTTATCCGAAGGAAATGCAGCGTTTCTTGAATTCTAATCCCGGCATGACTTCTCGCTTGAGAAACATTGTTCATTTCCCAGATTATACGCCAGAGGAATTGGTACAGGTAGCAGATTATACGTCGGTGAAGCGTGGCGTTATCATTTCGGAAGGTGCGAAAGAACAGATTTATAAAAAACTAGTCGAAGCGTATCGCAATCGAAATGAGTATTTTGGAAATGCTAGATATGTGAATGGTGTGATTGAAGAGTCGAAGCAAAACATGGCGCTGCGATTGATGAAAAACAAAAATATCAAGCAATTAAGTAAAAAGAAACTTTCTACGATTGATGTTGCAGATGTTAAAAAAGCATTTAAGAAAAATACTAAAAAACGAGTCAAATTGCCAATTGATGAAGCATTATTAGAAGATGCTTTGACGCAATTACATGATTTGGTTGGTTTAGGAGATGTTAAAAAGGAAGTGGACGAGATGGCGAAATTGGTTCGCTATTATCGTGAAATTGGAAAAAATATTGGTCGAGCATTTTCGTTACACACTGTTTTTAAAGGTAATTCAGGAACAGGAAAAACAACGATAGCAAGGTTGATTGTCCAGATTTATAAATCACTTGGAATCCTCGAGCGTGGTCAATTAATTGAAGTGGATAGAAAGGATTTGGTCGCAGGTTTTGTTGGTCAGACGGCTATCAAAACAGGCAAAATGATTGACAAAGCAATGGGCGGTGGTTTGTTTATTGATGAAGCTTATGCCTTGAATGCTAGTCAGTTTGGAAAGGAAGCGATTGAAACTTTATTGAAGCGAATGGAAGACCATCGTGGTGATTTTATGGTCATTGTTGCTGGTTATCCGCAAGAAATGACGGAGTTTTTAGAAGCAAATCCTGGCTTGCTTTCTCGTTTTGATAAACAATTTAATTTTCCAGATTATAAGGAAACAGAGTTGCTTGAGATTGTTAAAATGATGTTTGAACAAGAAGAGTTGAAACTGAATGACGAAGCGAGCGAACGTTTGAATAACTACATTGGAAACTTAGTAAAGAACAAGCATAAGTACTTTGGAAATGCACGTACGGTGCGTAAAATTGTTCAACAGTCTGTTCGTCAACAACACCTGAGAATGGCTGCTATGTCTTCTAGTGATAGAAGTAAAGAGATGATTCAGACGGTTATTTTGGAAGATGTTCAAGAGTTTAGCTTGATGGAAGAACAGGATAGAAGTACGATTGGATTTAGATAAATGAGTAGTTTCGAAATGGCTTTTATTTCGTTTAAAACCACGTTTACTAAACTTCAAAAGTTTAGTAAACGTAAGTCTAAGCTATTATTTAATCCTCTTGAATCCCTAATGCTTCTTCAAGAACTACAGGTTTTTCTATTGGAAATGCGATAAAGAAAGTTGCGCCTTTATTGGTATCCGATTCGACCCAAATTTTTCCGTCGTGGTTTTCTACTATTTTTTTACAAATAGCTAAACCTATTCCTGTTCCTTCTATCTTATTGTGACCTAATCGCTCAAAAGGCGAGAAAATACTATTCGTTTTTTCACGAGGAATACCCATTCCGTTATCTTGAATTCTAATAATATTATACTTTCCTTTGGTTTCACTTGAAATCTCTACAAGCGGATGCATTGTTGGCTTATGAAATTTAATCGCATTTCCAATCAAATTTTGGAAAAGTTGTGTCATGTGAGAAAACGAAGCATGAATATTTGGAAGAACCTCCTCAGCTATTTCAACATTAGCATTTTTTTCTTTTATCTGAATTTCAAGATTTTTAATGGCTATCTCAATCGGATATTGAATATTAACTACGTCTTTAAAAACCTCCTTATTTGCTGCTGTAGCGTATTGTAATAAATCATCAAGCATCTCTTTCATCCTGTGAGAACCATCAATGATGAAGAACATAAACTGAGTTGTATCTTCATCTAATTTCCCTTTTAATCTACGTTTTATGAGCTGTGTATAGCTATTAATCATTCGTAGCGGCTCTTTCAAATCATGTGAAACAATGTAAGCAAAAGTTCTTAAATCTTCATTTGAGGCTTTTAATAAATCTTGCGATCCTTCTAGTTCTTGATTTGATTTCCTAAGCGCATCATTTTGATAGCGCACCATTTTTCTTTGAGTGTTCAGCGCTTCGTTTTTATTATTAATTGTTTTTACTAAAAAGAGCGCTGCTTTTTCTTTTTGGTCTTGCTCTAACTTGAACGTTTCTAAAGTAAAATAGATAATTATAGCAACAACTGCATGGGTGGTATACTTCATATAAGGTAGAAAAAATATAGGTTCTTGATTTTTTATTAAAGAGCCGAAAATGAATGCAAGGACATGTAATGCTAAAAAAATGATGTGTTCCTTATTTTTATCCAGTAAGATGAGCATCATAGAAAAAGAAGCTAGCAAAAGACTTTGTCCACCACTGTCCCAACCGTACATTATTGAAAATGAACAAGTTAGTAGAAGAATAGAAGTAATTGCAAATATTTTGCCTATATAAAATTGTTTTTTTGAATGAAACCAGATAATGGCTGACATGAAACATATAAACGGTAAAGAATGAAATAGCACAAAAAAACCTTCAGCGATTACTCTAATAATTGAGTTTATTATTGCTGCAATAACAAAAACCAAAGCTATTTGATTTAATAGCTTTACGCGTTTTCGATCATAAACAGTTGTGTTATCATCAATACCAACATTTGATATTAATTGCCAATACTTCTTCATTCGTGACTATCCCTTATTTTATTTGGTAATTTTTCAATATATACAAGTATCTTGCCATAGTTTTTATAAAACTATATGTTTATAAAAATTATTTATTTTTGTATTTTATTCCGGGAAATCCTAATACGCCTTAAGCGAGCATTTGATATACTAAAAAGTCTATATCAAAATTTCAAAGAATGGGTAACTTGTTTTGTGGCAGTAGTAATAGAAGGATAAGTGTATTGTCTATGTAATATATAATATAAAAAAAAAATACAATATTAAAGATGATTTTAACGAATTTCTGACCTGAACCCTTACAATCTTATTATATATAGTTTTACTGTTTTTATTATTTTAAACCTATTTAAAAGTTATTTTTAGGAACGGGAGATCGCTGAGGTCACTTTGTTTCTGATATTAGAAAAGCTTAAAAGGTGGTCAAAATCTATAAAAACAATTATCATTTTTGATTTTTCTAATGTAGACAATTATAAATTTAAACTTAATAATTTTTTATCCGTTCTTAGATAATATTTTACTTATTTCTATTGAACCTTTATTAAAATTCTTTCCTTTTAATACAAGTCCGTACTTTTGCAAAAAATTACAAGAAAATTATTTGAGAATTGAGTTTGCAAATGAAGAGAATTTAAAATCTCTCTTCTCTCAGAGCCGATTAATCGGCACGTTCTCTTTTCTCTCTTCTTTATAAAAATAACAATATGCAGTTAAGCGAACAGGAAATCGTCAGAAGGGAAACCTTACAAAAAATCATTGACTTAGGAGTTGAGCCATATCCAGCAGCAAAATTTGATGTTGATTTTCAATCTACGGAAATCACAACCGCTACGTTTCAGAAGAATTTAAAACAGAAACTAGCAGACATTAAAGGCATTGGAGAAGCAGGCGCAGCAACGGTTTTAACTGCATTGTTGAAAAATCGTTTCAAAGGAGCGCAAGCACTTACGGATGAAACAGTCGTTGCTTTAGGCATTGGCGAAACCATCGAATTTGACGAAAGCGTTGGACGAGAAGCAATGTTGTTTGACGATTATGCTAAAGAAATCAAAGACAGTGCATTAGGCGAATATTCAACAATAAATAGACCTTCTGTAAGTATTGCAGGTCGATTTATGGGACAACGTGGCCCGTTTGCACAATTGCAAGATGCTAATGGCAGCATTCAATTATACATTAATAAAAAAGAATTAGGTGCTGCAACTGGTGAAGTTGATAAATATAAAAAATTAGTCAAATTACTTGACATCGGTGATTACATCGGTATTCAAGGGTATTTATTTTCAACAGGAATGGGCGAAGTTTCTATTCATGTTACGGAACTACGCTTTTTGTCTAAAACGCTTCGACCGTTGCCAGTTGTAAAGCGTGATAAAGAAGGAAAAGTATTCGATGAATTTAAGGATCCAGAATTGCGCTATCGTATGCGTTATGTGGATTTGACGGTTAATCCTCAGTATAAAGAGATTTTCATCAAGCGTTCAAAAGTGATTACGTCAATGCGTAATTTCTTTGTAGAAAAAGGCTGGATGGAAGTAGAAACACCAATTTTGCAACCGATTCATGGTGGCGCTGCGGCTCGTCCATTTGAAACGTATCACAACACGCTTGATATGCCGTTGTATTTGCGTATTGCAAATGAATTGTACTTGAAGCGTTTAATCGTTGCTGGTTTCGATGGTGTATTTGAATTTGCGAAAATGTTCCGTAACGAAGGAATGGACAGAACGCACAATCCTGAGTTTACGGCAATGGAAATCTATGTAGCTTACAAAGACTACATTTGGATGATGGAAATGGTGGAGAACTGTTTGGAACACATTGCAATGTCTGTAAACGGTACAACAAAAGCACCATATGGTGATAATATCGTCGACTTCAAAGGACCTTACCGTCGTTTGACTATGTACGATTCTATCAAAGAATATACAGGAATTGATGTTTCTGAAATGGATGAAGAAGGCATGAGAGCAGTTTGTAAACAATTGCATATAAAAATAGATGCTTCTATGGGTAAAGGTAAATTGGTAGATGAAATCTTTGGCGAAAAAGTCGAAGCTAATCTAATTCAACCAACTTACATTACTGATTATCCTGTTGAAATGTCACCTTTAGCGAAGAAACACCGAACTAAAGAAGGTTTGGTTGAGCGTTTTGAATTATTCATCAACGGTAAAGAAATCGCTAATGCGTATTCTGAGTTGAATGACCCGATTGCTCAACGTAAACGTTTTGAAGACCAGTTGAATCTTGCCGAACGTGGCGATGATGAAGCGATGGTTTTGGATGAAGATTTCTTACGTGCTTTGGAATATGGAATGCCGCCAACGTCTGGTTTGGGTATCGGAATTGACCGCCTTGTAATGATGTTGACTAATCAACGTTCTATTCAAGAAGTGTTATTTTTCCCTCAAATGAAGCCTGAAAGTAATGGATAGTTGGAAGCCTGCCTGTCGTGCCTTTGGCAGGCAGGTGAACAATCCCGAGCTTTCGGGACAAGATTGAAAATCATTGATATGGAAACCTGTTGAGCTATTTGCTTGGCAGGTTTTTGTATTTTTAGGAAAGCCTTTTTATAAAATCAATTTTACCTTATGAAAAACATTCTTGCTTTATCAATATTAATTTGTTTACTCAGTTGTAATTCAGAAGAACGAACTCATGATGCGTTACAAGGTTTTTGGTGGAATGGTTTATCTAGTGCGATGTACTTTAATGATAGTACATGTATAGCACAGGGAGGTAATTTTAAGGTTTCTAATTTTGAAATAATTTCTGACAATAAATTAGCTTTTTATCAAAATAATGAAAAGATAGCTATTCAAGAGTTTAGATTCAATAACGACACATTGGGAACTTGTCTAAAAACTCACTGCTAATCTCTTGACAAACCATCCCGAGTGCTCGGGATACTTCAGCTATTTTTATTTTGGTAGCTTTGGCTACTAAAATAAAAATGAGCTTCGTTTTGAAAATCAAGCGTTTATCAATAGTTTTAGCATGAGTTCTTAAACAAGTTCTGGAAATTAGAGATACCTTAGGCTAATTAGTCTATGATTTTTCTTATTGGCATAGTTTATCTCGTTATAGGAAAATTGAATCCATAAATACAGATACTTTTAGTCAGATATATCTTTCATATTCTGGAGAGTTTTTAAGTTTCAATCTCTATGTTGATAATGAATATAATTACCTATTAGACATCAAATTTTTTGGAAAAATTAAAGCAGGTAAATATAAAGGAACTATTCAAGAGGAATTAATGCCTTATTTGAATGCTATGATTAATAGAACAGAATTGTTAGAGGAAAACTCTTTTAGTGATAGAATGAATGCTTGTTATCCATCTTGGGCAGCTTTTGTTTATACAACAGGTGGAAAAAAATATAATGTGCAGAACAATTATAAAGATGATCAAAGATATATATTTCGATTTGGCTCTATAATGATGGGCTTTCCTTTTTTATTAGATTTGAAAGAAGGTGAATTTGGAGATGAGCTAGAAATTATAAAAGAGTTTCGCAGAAATGAAGATGAAAGAGGCTGGAAAGAATGGAAAGCGAAAACATTAAAAGAGGATCAGTTTTTAGGCTTTATATCTAGATCTTCTATTAATTGAATAGGCGTAATTTCTCGTAATCGTGCTAGTCTTCTAATGTTAATAATACGTTCTACATTAAGTGCTTCTGCTTCGTTGATGATTGTCATCAATTCTTGGTGTTCTGTTTCTGTAAGAGTTTCGGCAACTCTTTTTTTCCAGAGTTCCGTTTTTCGTTGGTGTTTCTCAGGATTTAATCCTACGGTGACGTTTTTTAATAAAGTAGCTTCTTGATCTTCAAGGTTAGTAGCTACTCGTTTAGCACGAATTTGTAAGATTTTTTGGATATAATCCTCTAATACAGAAGTTTCTAACTGTTCCGCACCTTTTACTAATTCACTTATTGTAACTAATGACATATGGAATGATTTTAATATAAACATAGCGGTTTTTGAAGAGAAGTTCAAGTACTATACATTAAAATCATAAAGAATAATAAATCGGGTCGATTTCCAAAACTGACCCAATTTCCAAAACCGACCCGATTTATCAATCATTAATCTACTATTTGAACAATTTTCATTTCCACACGCTGGTTTTTCTTACGACCACCAACTGTTTTATTATCCGCAATAGGTTTTGTTTTACCATAACCATGCGATTGAATTCTTGTTTTTGAAATACCCTTACTAATCAAAAATCCCTTCACTTCTTTCGCTCGACCATCAGACAATTGATTTGCAAATTCATGGCTACACCAACTATTTGTATGTCCGCCAATTTCAACAATCAGATTAGGATGTTGCGTTAAAAATGCTAAAACCTTGTCCAATTCATTGCGAGAACCTTCTTTAAGCGTCATTTCGTTAGCGTCAAAGAAAATATTATTCATCGGAATAATTTCACCGACTTTCAATGGAACAACGACAACATCTTCTTCGTCAACAGGCGGTTCTTCTGTGGGTTTCAACTTGTCAGCATATTCCTCTTCTAGTTGCGCACGAATTTTTGTTTCCAATTCTCTACGAATCTGCGTTTCCATTTCTTTCTTAATACGATATTCCATCTGATCCCGAAGTTCCCGTTTTACCTCTTCTTCCAATTCCTCCCGTAATTCTTTTTCCACTTCTGCACGCATTTCATCTGTCAACTCACTTCTCAAATCATCTTCTACACCAGATTGCAGTTTCTTTTTTAAATCCGCTTTGACCTCCTCCTCTAGCGTTGCTTTCAAATCATTTTCAACCCTTTGCTTCAAATCATCTTCTAAATGAATGCGCATTTCATCTTCCAAATCTTCCCGAACATCATCAATCATATCTCGTTTGAGTTCTGATTTGACATCACTACGCAATTCTTCTTTTAAACGTTCTCTGACTTCTTCCTTTAATGCTTCTGTATCAACATCCGTTGTTGGCGTAGTTCTTCTTACTAGTCGCTCTGGAACATCGGGTGTCTCAGGCGTTTCGGGTGTTTCAGGTACTTCCGCAATAGGTTCTTCTTCCACTTCTTCACCATTTAGAATCCTAAGTTTTCTTTTCAGTGCTTCATTTTCATCATCTGTTATACTAGAAGTTTCTGTTTTCGTTGGCGTTCGCTTTTTTGAAGAAGTGCTAGTTGTTGTAGCTGTAGTTCTTGGTTTTGTAGATTCCGTTTCATCATAATCATTATCCAAATGACGGTTATATTTCTTTTTTAAACGCTCTAATTCTGGGTCAACCTTAGCCGTTGTGGTCGTCGTTGTAGTTGTTCTTGTTTTCGGTTTATCATACGTTGGTTTGCGATAAGTCGGCTTATCGTACGTTGTAGGTTTATCACGAGGCACTTCTACCCTATCGGCTGTTTCACTTCCTCTATCTTCAATTTTCGTCAATTCTTCATTCAAACGTTTTAAACGTTCTTTCAAGTTATCAACTTCTTTTTGAAGCATCGGATCATCATTGATAACGACAATATCTCCGTCAAGTTCTTCTTCAAAATCTTCAACAATATCATTGTCAATCAACATGACAGGATCTGGGCGTGCTTCTTTTGGCAATCGAATACGAAATAAATCCGATTGACCATTTGACCTAAAATCAGACGAAAAATAAGCATAATCACCAGATGCAGGAATCGTATAATTGTAATCATTGCCAGGCGTATTAATATCCCGACCCAAGTTTTTGGGTGTTGACCAATTCTCCCAACTATCATCTAATCGACGACTCATATACATATCTAAACCGCCATAACCAGCAAAACCATTACTAGAAAAATAAATAGTTCGATTGTCTGCTGCCAGAAAAACACTGCTTTCCATTCCAACCGAATTAATAACTTTTCCTAGACTTTTGGGTTCAGACCATTCATTACCTCCTTTTCTAAAAGAAACATACAAATCTCTGTCACCTTCGCTGTCGTCTCGTTGCACTGCCATCAATAAAATATTCCCATTCATACTGACATGATAACCGACAAAAGGGCTATCATTATACATGTTTTCGATATTCAAAGTTACAGGTTTGCCCCAAGCATTTCCACGACGTTTAGCAACAGCAACGCCATCTTTTTCGCCTCTTTTATATGCACTAGTCACATAAACTTTACTATTGTCAGGACTTATAGCGATAACAAAATTGTGTAAATCGTTATTCAATGGTTCACCAATATTTTTAACCTTCACCCAATTATCATCATAAGTGTTTTGAGCAATCCAGATGTCATCTTTGTTTTCTGCTCCAGTATTTTCTGGATGATGTTTTCTTGCAAAAAACAGCGTATTGCCATCAGGTGAAATAACGGGCACTCGCTCTGCATATTTAGAATTAATTAATCGGCCAAGGTTTTCAGCACGCTCAACGCCTTCTGCATAAGTTAATGTGTTGATTTTAGATTTGATTGTTTCATTTCCATTTGAAATAGCAATCGCATCTATTTGATTGAAACCTTTAATGGCACTCGTTTTCAAATAGACTTTCATACCGACTACTTTGTAATCCGTAAAAGTGATTTTTTTAGCAAAAATACGTGTCGGTGTATATGCTGGACGAAATGAAGAAGCTTCGTACACCTTATGTGATTTGCCTCTGGTATCAATTAGGTCAACTCGACGAATTGCACCTGGATTAAGGCTTTCAACGATAGCGAATTGGCGAACCTTCATTGGTATTCCAAATTCAACATGAATGAACTCTTCTCGATTGCCATTTGCCGCTTCTGGAGACCACGAATACGGACTATCAGAAAAGCCAGACATTGCATTTGGAGGACCTAAAGCTTGCTTTGCGGCATAGAACTCGTCTTCCAATTGAGAGGAATAACGTACTACTCTACTCGCCCATTGAGTTGTTTTTTGTGCAGATACTTCTATTACAAAACTCGATAAAATGATTATAGTTATTATCCAATTTTTCATGGTTGTGGTGTGTAATGTAGAATTAGGAATCCCGAGCAATCGGGACAGGTTAAGAATTACGAATGACGAATTATGAATGTCTTCTTTATTCGTCATTTAATTCTATCGCTAACTTCCATCATCTACTTTAGTTATTTACTGATTGCGTTTCATCTTGTTTTTATCTATATTTTTCTAATCAGTAATTACAGGTTTTAAAATTGTAAGGTATAGAGTCTGGGTGCAAAAAGAGAAAACTAAATTCTTGTATAAATGGGTTATTTTATATTTTGAATTATCTATTTTTATATAACGGTTAAATTTTATATTTATCGTACAAATGTTTGAAAAACCTTGATATTAACGTTTGATAATTAAAAATGAAAAGGGTATTATTTGTTTATTTCTGACAGCTGTAGGCAATCTGACAGCGGAGCGATCTGGCTTCTGATTTCTCAAATATATAGCAGTATGAATAATAATATCATCTAAATTTCTGGTTCTGCCGAGTCTATTCGTTTGAAAGACTGAATTTTCACTATTTTTGCAGCCTAAATAAGAAAGAAATGGATTTTAAGACAGAATTGAATCGTAGAAAAACCTTTGGTATTGTTAGTCACCCAGATGCTGGTAAAACAACTCTTACGGAGAAGTTATTATTATTTGGTGGTGCAATACAAACTGCGGGTGCGGTGAAATCCAATAAGATAAAGAAAAGTGCTACTTCGGATTTTATGGAAATTGAGCGTCAGAGAGGTATTTCTGTAGCCACATCCGTTATGGCTTTTGAGTATAGAAATCAGAAAATCAATATTCTTGATACGCCTGGTCACCAAGATTTTGCAGAGGATACTTACCGAACGCTTACGGCAGTCGATAGCGTAATCGTTGTGATTGATGTAGCAAAAGGTGTGGAAACACAAACCGAGAAATTAGTCAAGGTTTGTAGAATGCGAGATACGCCAATCATCGTTTTTATTAATAAACTTGACCGTTCTGGTAAAGATGCCGTAACGCTGCTAGATGAAATTGAAGAAAAATTAGGTCTGAATGTTTGTCCATTATCTTGGCCAATCGGAATGGGGCGAACCTTCAAAGGCGTTTACAATATGTACGAAAAGAAGTTGAACTTATTTAGTGCGCATGGTAAACAGAGTGATGAGGAAACGATTGTCCTAGAAGATTTGGATAGCGAAGAATTAGAAACTTACGTGGGAGATTTGGCAGATGAGCTGCGTGAAGAAGTCGAAATAGCAGAAGCTGTTTATCCAGAATTTAATAGAGAAGATTATTTGTCAGGTGACATATCGCCAGTGTTTTTTGGAAGTGCGATTAACAATTTTGGTGTGAAGGAATTGTTGGATTGTTTCGTTGAGATTGCACCAGCGCCACTTCCTCGTGAAACAGAGGAGCGTATAGTTGACCCGATGGAAGATAAATTTACAGGTTTTGTTTTCAAAATTCATGCGAATATTGACCCAAAACACCGTGATAGAATTGCTTTTGTACGGGTTTGTTCTGGAACGTTTGAACGTAACACTAACTATTTGCACATTCGCAAACAGAAAAAATTGAAGTTCTCGAATCCAACTTCTTTCATGGCGGCTAAGAAATCTATTGTCGATATCGCTTATCCTGGTGATATTGTCGGTTTATATGATTCGAATAATTTCGTCATTGGAGATTCATTGACGGAAGGCGAACAATTACATTTTAAAGGAATTCCAAGTTTCTCACCAGAGCAATTCCGTTATGTCAATAATAAAAATCCAATGAAAGCGAAGCAATTCAACAAAGGATTGAAACAGCTGATGGATGAAGGTGTAGCGCAATTGTTTACCAAGGAATTTAATAATAGAAAAATTATTGGAACCGTTGGAGCACTTCAATTTGAAGTTATACAATATCGACTAGAGCATGAATATGGTGCGATGGTTTCTTACGAAGGTTTGAGTTTGCACAAAGCTTGTTGGGTTTCGTCAGAAGACGAGGAGTCTTTAAAATCATTCTGTAAACTAAGAAGACAAGATATAGCGACAGACACTCGTGGTAAATTGGTTTTCCTTGCGCCGAGTAATTATATCATGGAAATGGTTCAAGAGAAATATCCTAAAATTCAATTTCACACAAAGTCTGAATTTTAATTAAAGAAGTACTTGAAAATAAGGGTCGGACGCCTCATCCCGATAGGGATCGGGAGTCCGCCCCTTATTCGTTTCATTTATAATTTAAATCATGAATCAACAGGGAAAAATTATAATTAATAGTTTTATAGCCAACACAGGAATGGGTTTTGCTACTATTTTGCCAATTCTTGTTGGTGCAATCGTAGATGATGCTGGTTTTCCTAGGGAGATGATTGGTTGGATTGCTTCTATCAATATTTTCGGAATGGTGCTCGGTGGTATCGTTGCAACTTTATTGATTGGTCGTTTTCGATTGATTACATTGCTTCAAGTTGCTTTGGTTTGTTTAGCCCTTTTTGATGCACTTTCTATTTTTGCAACAACTTCTTCTTCATTAATATTAGGGGCACGGTTTTTCAGCGGCATTTTTGGCGGAATCATTTATGCTAGTGCATTAGCCATCTTTTCAGGTCTCGAAAAACCGATTAAAGCCTTTGGCGTCTACGTGATTGTCTATTGCGCCTGGGCTACAGTGATGCTGATTAGTTTACCTCATGGAATTGCTGCGATTGGTGTGAAAGCTGGTTTTTTGCTATTGATTGGAATGAGCATAGCTTCTTTCATTGGTACATTTATTATCAAAGGTTTAGAGAGAGAAACAGCAGAAAAGGATTTTATTTCACTCAACGAATTACTAGCTAACAAAGAAGTTTTGATTGGTTTGTCTGCTTATTTTTTAATGCAAATGGGTGGTGGAACGGTTTGGACGTATTGCGAACGCATTGCCAAAGAAGCGGATTTATCTTCTAGTTTTATTGGTTGGGCACTCGGTATTAGTAGTATGGCTTCTATGATAGGCGGTATTTCAGTCATGCGATTAGGAACTTCAAAAGGGCTGAAAAAGCCTTTAATTATTGGTTCTACTATAATGATGACAGGGATTTTAACTTTATGGTTTGCTGAAATTCCTACGCTCTATATCGTTGCACTTTGCATGATTGGCGGTTGCTGGGCATTTCTAATTCCATTTTTTCAACAAATTCAAACGCAATTCGATACTAGCGGCAAAGTTGTTTCATTAGGAACAATTGTAAATATGGGCGGACGTGCAACTGGACCTGCTATTGCTGCAATTGTCCTTGGTTCTAGTGCATATATCAACGTTATTTGGATTGGAATTGGTGGGTTAATGTCGAGTGTTATTTTGGTTTTAATATTATTTAAGCGAGTGAAGAAGTAGTAAAACAAAGAAATCTTCTTAGAGGAGTTCAGAATGTTTTTCAAGTAGATTTCCTTTTGTCTGTCATTTTAGTAGGAATTGATTAAACGCATTGTAGGATTAAGAATAAATAACGTTCTCTAAGGAAAACTCAAATGGTGTAGCGTCAATTCCTGTTCCACCTTCTGACATTACTAAATCAGCAGAAGCAATACCTGCTAAGAAAACCTGCTTGTTTATCTCAGAAATAACCGCTGAGTCAATTATATCTCCTTCTTCTATCCCAGAAGGAAGACCAATATAAATACAAGGTTTGAAGTCGAAAATAGTTTTTTGACCTGAAGCAACTACACCTTTAGTCGCTATTAATCTACGGTTTCTATATATATATACAATAGCTGAATGACTTCCTGATACATTGTAAATCTCTACAGAAGAAGAGGTGGCGGCACGGGTAGATCTTTGTAGAAAATTACCTGTAGGCTCTTCTGATATTATTTCATATTTATATCCTGGCTCAAGTGTTTGCGGAGCGGTCATATTACCATAGCCATCTCCTATAACTATTTGTGTATCATGTTCATAAATAAATGGATGAGAATCTCCTTGACTACAATTTTTAATTACCTTCCAAGCAATAGCTAAGTCATCAAAGCTAGTTCCTTCGTTTTTTTGGAAAATAACAATACGGGAATTACGGGTTACATCAGAACGGTTGATAAAATTTAATTTTATTGAATTCATAATTTTAATAATTTTTTAAGGCCTAAAATCTTAGATAGATATATCAGACTTAAATGAACACTTAATTATTTGGGAGTCAATTTCTTAAGTTTCCTTCTTCATAACCTTTGTATTGAAGGTCATACATAAGGTTAATGTCTAAAATGTCACCAGTCTACTTTAAAAAAATTATTATCTACTAGGCTTAATTACTCTTTATTATGAAAAATATCCAGTCTTTAAACAATTGGTAATCTCTATACTTAAGCAATATCTAGGGTTTCGATGTGTTTGTCTCAATTCTTATTTTTTATTAGCAAAAGATAACCAACGAAATAAAAAAATAGCTGATTGAAGTTAAATTCTTCAATCAGCTATTCTTATAATCAATTCCTTTATAAAAAGTTGTAATTATAATTTACACATAGTTTCTAAACATCTGAATAGCAATCGCTAACAACAAAATTCCAAACGTTTTCCTAAGTGTTTTAGACACTTGTGGAGAAATTCTGTGAGACAACCAATCAGTTGAACTTAATATCAAGTAGACAATGACCAAGTTAATCAAAATACCTGCGGCAATACTCAATGTATCGTACTCTGCCTTCAAAGAAATAATCGTTGTCAATGTTCCTGCACCTGCTAAAAGCGGAAAAGCAATCGGTACAATACTTCCTGAACCGCCGCCCTCGTGATTGTCACGGAAAATGCGCACACCGAGTAACATTTCTAATCCAATAAAGAAAATAATTAACGAACCCGCTAAGGCAAATGAAGCAACCTCTAGCCCGAAAAGAGAAAGTATTGCATTTCCAAAAAATAGAAATGCCATCATAATAGAAGCGGCAGCAAGTGTAGCTGCTGTAGCTTTTATCTCTAAACCACTTTTTTTCATATCAATAATAACCGGCAAATTTCCTAAAATGTCGATTACTGAAAACAAGATGAAACTAACTGATAAAATAGCTCCGAAATTCATATCTTAAAATTTTTATGAGTGAAGTTCTTAATGTTCTTTCAAGAACTTCAATGTTTTAATTTGTGAATGATTATGTAAGAAATACGTTTATTTTCTATTTCTTATAATTATCTAACTGTTATTTATAGTACAAAAGTGAATAATTAATTTAATATTTAAAATAGTTGAAGTAATACCGCGTCAATATTAAATTTTATAGACTATAATTGCGTAACATTTAAACTTGAACATTTTTATAAATATGAAAGAAAATCAACTTGACGCAATAGACGTGAGAATTTTAGAGGAATTGACAGCAGACGCCAGGGTTTCATTCGTTAAATTGGCTCAAAAACTCAAGGTTTCTAACACTTTGATACATCAAAGAGTCAAAAAAATGAAAGACATTGGTGTTTTGAAACAGGCTGCGTATCAAATTGACCCTTGGAAACTGGGTTATCAGACTTCGGCGTATACACAAATCATGTTGAAGAGTGCGAAACAGCACCGTCAAGTGGAAGGAGAACTAGCGAAAATTCCCGAAATCGTAGAATGTGTTAATATTTCTGGTCCATATGCGCTTCTTGTTAAAATTTACGCAAAAAATAATCGACACCTTCGTGATATTATTTATGAAAAAATTCACACGCTTGAAGCAGTTGAAGGAACAAACTCGACTTTTTCATTTGAAACCGCTTTTGTGCGAACGGTTCCTTTTAATAATGATTAAATAAATGCAGAAGGTTTGACCGAATAATATATTTCGGCATTCATTCCGTTTAAGAAACCATCAGGTTTCTAATTCTTAATTAATACCGGTGCGTTAATTGAATCAAGTTCTTATTTCATCAGTTGAGATACCTTTCTCAATCAATTCAATCTAGTTTTCTATTACTTTGTCATTGAATCGGTGTTTTAAAGGTGTATTTATCCTTGGATATTATAGGAGAAATATATTCGAGTAAGTAGACGAATTTCAGAAAAGGGAATCTGAAACTGCTGCCTAAAGTAAATCAGTTTAATTACATAGTCTTGAATGTAATGATGGCACCTTCAAAATAATTTGATGGTGCTTTTTTATTAATGCTACTCAATTTTGAGGTTTACTAATGTCATTTATATAAATATTTGTAACAAATATTAAAGTTTACTCAGGTTAATATTTTAAGTATATTTGTAGTAACTACTACTCAAAGTTTACACGTCAATAAGAGTTAACTTAAGCACAAAAAACGCTACGAATTTAATTTTTATTGAATTAGGAAATCATATCATATGGGACGCTTAGTAGCTGTACTCATCTTCATTTTTATCTGCTTTAGCCAAGCTATTGCACAGGTTTCTATTACACCGAAAGTTGATGCTTCTCAAATAGTTGGTGTTGCTCCTATGCCTGTTTTCTTCGATGCAACAGCGACTTCTATCAATGATACAACGATAAATACATTTCACGATTTACATTACCAATGGAATTTTGGTGATTTTTTTAGCGGTGCTTGGTACACCAAAACAAAATCAAAAAACCGTGCATCTAGTCCGTTGGCAGCCCATGTTTTTGATAGTACAGGACTTCATGTGGTAGAATTGGAAGTTTTTAAAAATGCTGAATATTCCGTTCTTAAAACCTTTATTGTCAAAATAGAAGATGCCGACAACTTTTATAAAGGTGAAAAAACGATTTGTTTTTCTACGAATGGAGCGTTTCCAGATGCGCCATATGCTGCAAGATGGGAAACGATTCAAACCTTAGATGATGTTCAGCGATTTGTGAATGATAGCACTCGATTACTTTTTAAACGAGGCGAAACGATTCTCGCTACGTCTAGTTTGGACTTAGGACATGTTAATCATCTAACAATAGGAGCATTTGGGGCACGTCTTAATATGGACGAAAATAACCGAAGTGAAAATGCGCCTGTTATTCAAATGGATGGAAATGAACCGATTTTTTTGGTTGGAAATGTAGACACGCTTCAGAAAAGCAGCCATATTAAAATTACAGAACTCAATTTAGTTAATGCCAATATTGAAAATATATCACCAGCTATTTTAGCCGTTGGTGAAACTTCTAAAAACCTACTTTATCGTTTAAGAATTGAAGATTTTGGAAAGGCTATTTTTTATGATTATAGTCAATTAGAATATTTTGCTTACCCGAATGAGCGATTGGTTCAAGTGTTTGAAGAAATTATCATCGCTGAATGTATTATTAATAATAGAAACAAATCAGGTGATTTAGTTCACCTCAATGGCAAAAAAATAGCCTTAATCGGGAATGATTTAAATAACTTTAGAAACCGAGGAAATGTGCTCAATATCTCTTGGGGCAGTAAAATGATTATTAATAATAATACTTTTCTAAATCCTGGAAGATTCCGAAATGCACTCAAAATTACTGGTCCAAATTGTGATTTTTGTATTACAGAAAGAGCAACGACCAATCAAATTATTATTACAGACAATCATTTTGAAACTGACTTTGGTGTTCGTGAAATTATTAGGATACACAAAAATAGTGACAAAGAAGGTTTGATTGAAAATATAATTATTGATAGGAATTTCATTAGTGCTTTGCAAGATGAAAAAGTGCGTTGCGGAATTACCATTGGCGCAAATGGTGTGAGTATTCGTAATAATATTATTAACGGAACAGGTTCAAACTCTTGGCAATTCACAGGTATTTATGTGTTAAATGATTATGCGAAATCGGGTAATATCTCAAATGCAAAAATTACAAATAACACTATTTTTAAACAAGATTTGATTAATTTGATGACAGGCGTTCGCATTGGAGAGAATATCGAAAAGACCTTTGTCGCCAATAATTTGGTGTATAGTCCGAACGCAATGGATATTATGATAGTAGACGACAATGGTTTATTTACGATAGAAAAGCGTAATATTTACCCGATTGTTCCTCCTTTTGTCAAAAGAAAACCTATACAACCACTAGATTTTCAATTAGACTCTATTAGTATTGTATTGGACAAGGGAACATCGGAGCAATTAGCTTGTCGAGATTACTTTGAAAATGTTCGTTCGCATGAAGACCGCATTGATGTTGGCGCATTTCAGTTTACTGGAAATCCAATTACGGCTTTCAGTTTCAATGAATTATCTTCTTCTAATGTGTTAGAATATCCTTATCCTGTCCGTAGTTATTTTACAATGGATTTATCAAAATTCACTGCCTCTTACAGTGTAGACATTTTTAATTCGGAAGGCAAACTTATTCATGAAGACCAAAAGCAGCGTAACATGTTCTACATTTGGCAAACTCAAAATCATGAAAACGGCATTTATTGGATAATAATTCATTCAAAAAATGCAACTTTGATGACTAAGGTTTTGATTGAAAGATAAAGCAGTTTAGAATTACGAATGCAAACAGACTGCATTCATAATCTTATGATTTTAAATTATGAATGTCATTTTAAGACATCTGACTTCTGACAGCGAAGCGGTCTCTCTTCTGACTTCTCAATTAATAATCCATCTTTTTAGCTCTATCCAACTCACGTTTATTATCACGATCTCTTATGGTTGTTCGCTTGTCATGTTGCTTCTTACCTTCGGCTAAAGCGATTTCCAACTTTACAAAACCTCTATCTGAAAAATATATTTTATAAGGAATAATGGTCATTCCTTTCTCTTCTTTCTTCTTGAATAGCTTCTTAAGTTGTTGTTTTTTCAATAATACTTTTCGTTCTCGAATCGGGTCATGGTTATAATGACCACCATATTTATAAGGTGCGATGTATATATTTCGTACAAATAACTCCGTACCTCGAAAATAACAATATGCGTCTGCTAAATGTGCATTGTTCAATCGAATGCTTTTAACTTCCGTCCCTTTCAACATCAAACCAGCCTCATACATATCTTTAAAATAGTATTCGTGCTTCGCTTTTCTGTTAACTATATGTACTTGTTTTTTAAATTCCATTTGTTGTTGATTTACGATTTACGATTTTAGAATTATGATTTGTCTATTGAAATTATGTAACCGTAATTCAGAAATTGTAAAATCATTAATATCTTGCTTTATACTGTTGTGCATTTTTACACAAAGAAAAGTCGAGTAATGTTTTTCTGACAGTCCCGAGTATTCATGGACTGTTCTGACAGTGAAATTCCCGATAGCTATCGGGACTATTCTGACTTCTAAACTAATATAACGTGAACTCGTTTCGCTAAGTTCAAAGGTACAGTAATTTGTTTAGTGTTTTGTTGAACAATCACCTGATTTGCATCGGTATTCGTCACCAAAACCTCACTGTTCGGTAACAAACCCAATTGCCAAAGCTTTGCCGTAATATTTTCATTCATTTGTTCTAATGCGATAATAGCCAATTGGTTGACTAATATTTCATCTAAACCAACATCAGGATAACCGAACTTCTTTGGAATGAGCGAACCGTGTGGATCCATTCTCGGATAACCCAATTCGTGGTCAACTTCGTCCAAGACTTCATCCGTCAAAATATGTTCCAATCGTTCAGCATGTTCATGAATTTCAGCTTCGTTCATACCCGCTTGATTAACCAAATACGTTTCCCAAAGTCGATGCGCACGGACTAATTTATTCGCCGCTCGAATACCTTTTTTATTTATTTTAATGGTGTCACCTTTCCATTCTAGCAAACCATTTTGACGCAATTTACTTAAATACTGTTTGACTTTAGATGCCGAAAACCCTAATCGTTCGACTAAGTTAGGTAAGTTTAAGTTATCTCTCTCCCGCAATTTAAAAGCCTGTTTCAGCGTGTCTTCCAATTCGACTTTTTTACGAATGCTATTTTTGCGCAAATACTTAAACAGCAAACCTTTCTTTGGTGAAAAGAAAACAGCCAATAAGAAAAACATCGTTCCTGTAACCGCCATTGCTGGGCCAGGTGTTGTTTCCAACTTAATGGCAAGTAACAAACCAATAATTGCCGAAAATAAACCAATGAAGGCAGAAAGCACCACTACTTTCTGTAATCTATCGCTGAGTAGCAAAGCCGTTGCCGCAGGTGCAATCAACATCGAAACAACCAAAATAACACCAACTGCTTTCAACGAAGCAACGATTGCAAGCGATAATAACAGCATTAAAAAATAATAAACCGCCCTGACAGGAATGCCAAGCGTTTCCGCAATCACTACTTGAAAAGTCGTTGCAAAAAGGTAACGATAAAAGATAATCACACTTAAAATGACAAAAAGCGTAATCGCACCAGTCAAATATAAATCCTCATTAGAAACGCCCAAAGCATTTCCAAACAAAAAATCTTTCAAGTCTAAATGCACGCCATCTTGTCGGCTAATTCGTGAAATCCACATCACGCCAATTGAAAACATAGCGGTAAACACAATGCCCATCGCCGCATCATTTTTAATCGGAACATTGCGCTGCAACCAAGTAATCATTATTGCGGTAATAATCCCAGCGAAGACGGCGCCTACAAAAAATCCCATTACGCTATAACCTGCAACTACAAAACCAAGCACAACACCAGGCAGCACCGCATGAGAAAGCGCATCGCCAATCAGTGACATATTTCGCAAGACAATAAAAACACCCAAAATTCCACACATCACGCCAATCATGGAGGAAGCAATCAAGGCTCGTATTGCCCATTCGTATTGTAAAATTTCTAAAATTTCCATTGCTATAATTGTTTCATTTGACTTTCGTCAAATTGATTGTTATTATTGTTTTGCTCCTCCCGTCGCTGACTATTCGGTCAAGCCTCATGAGAGGAGTTGTTTTATTGCTGTAATTGTTCCTCAAGTTAGCGCACTAATACGAGCAACAATTTAGCAATAAAACAATGAGCCGTTAGGCGACAACAATTCAACAACCTTCTACACTTCCATCGTTTTATGAAGAATATTCAATTGACCACCGAACGCTTTTGCGATATTCTCATCAATAAAAGTCGTTTCTGTATCGCCAATAGCGACCAAACGTTGATTGAGTAGAATAACTTTATCAAAATATTCTCGAACGGTTGATAAGTCGTGATGAATCACTAGAATAGTTTTTCCCTCTTGAGAAAGCTTCTTTAATTGAACAAGAATTTTCTCTTCTGTCGTAATATCAATTCCAACAAATGGCTCATCCAATAAGAAAATACTAGCTTCTTGACACAAAGCTCTAGCAATAAAAACACGTTGTTGCTGACCGCCAGAAAGTTCTCCGATTTGTCGGTCTTTAAGATTTGCAATGCCCATATCTTCCAAAGATTGCATCGCCAAATTCTTATCGTATTGGTTCATTCGCTCAAAAAAACGCTTGTGCGGATAACGTCCCATGAGCACGACATCGTAAACCGTTGCAGGAAACTGCCAATCCAAATCGCTCTTTTGTGGAACATAAACTACTTCTTTCCGCTTGTTTTTAATGACATCGCCATCCACCACAACTTGTCCAGTATTGACTTCAATTAATCCAAGTATTGCTTTGAATAGCGTCGATTTACCAGCACCATTTGCACCTAGAACACCGTATATATTGCCTTTTTCGATACTCAAATAGATATTGGTCAACGCCATTTTTCTATCATACGATACCGAAAGACCTTTTATTTCTATTGTTTTCATTGATGTAGAAAATTAATGTAGCATAGGTAACTTGTCCCGATATTTCGGGACAAGTTACCTGTGCTACTATGCTACTTTTTCTTATTAAGTAGCATAGGCAAGAATAATAAAGCCGCACCACCAAAGAGCAAAATAATGATTAGGGTAATGCTAATTGGAGAATAACCGCTTCCGTCTGTTTCGTCAGAATTGTCTATTTCTTCCAAGTTGACTTTTCCTGTCAAAGCATTGACGATAGTTTCCGTATTCGTTAATAGCATTTTCTCATAAGTACCCGCTTCGCCGTCTGGGGCGCCCAATGAGTCAGCGTATAATGTACCGCCAATTTTGACTTTCGTATCCTTTGCAATTTGCCGTAACGTCCGTGGATTAATCGTACTTTCCACAAAAATGGCAGGAATACCCGTTTCCTTAATGACTCTATATAATCGATTAATATCTTGCGTTTGTGCTTGCGCATCCGTTGAAGTTCCTAAGATAGATTCCAACTGCAAACCGTATTTTCTACCATAATACTTAAACGCATCGTGAGAAGTTACTAAAACTCGTTTATCTGCTGGAATGGTTAAAATCAGTTCTTTCAAACGTATATCCAATGCTTCAATTCTTGTTTTGAATGCTTCAAAATTGCTTTCATAAGTTGCTGTATTTTCTGCGTTTAAAGCAATCAAAGCATTTTTAATATTCTCTGCATAGATAATTCCATTTGATGCATCCATCCAAGCATGCGGATCTGGCGAATTAGCATATTGATCACTTACAATAGGGTCAACGCCTTTCGTTGTGTTGATAACAGTTGCTTTTGTACCAGAATTTTCAATAAATTCATTCAACCAACCTTCTAGGGTTAAGCCGTTCATTAATATCAAATTCGCTTTGACAATTTTAATTGCATCTTGCGGAATCGGCTCGTATAAATGCGGGTCGCCGCCAGTCGGCACTAAGCTTTCTACTTCTACCAAATCACCTGCAATTTGCATCGTGATGTCTTTTATAATGGTGGTCGTTACAACTACTTTCGGTTTTTCAGAAGCAAATAAAGCACTGATTAGAAAAGTGTTTATTAATAGTAATAATATGTGTTTTCTCATGGTATTTTTAATTTATAAAAGGTTCTTTGAAGTAGAGTCATTGTCAATTATCCATTGTCAATTATCTATTGTCCATTAATTAGCTATCTTACAAAAAGGTTTTGAGCGACTTTGTTTGAAATAATCTGCTCCTCTCCGCCATCAATTTTAATGCGAATAGAACCATCATATTCTGCAATCTTAATCACTTCAATTGCTGTTCCTAGTTTCAATTTTAATAGGTCAAGGTAATTTAGAAACGATTTTGAATGTTCTTGAACGCCAACTATGACCGCTTGACTTCCTTCAAAATCAGATAAAATGACCTGTTTACGGAAGGTGAAATTTCCATCTTTATCAGGAATAGGATCACCGTGCGGATCAAATTTAGGGAAACCTAAAAACTCATCTAAACTGTTGATTAGTTTATCAGAACGAATATGCTCTAACTCTTCTGCCAACGGATGAACTTCATCCCAAGCAAAATTGAGTTTGTCCACTAAAAAGACTTCCCAAATTCTATGTTTACGAATAAGATTGGTGGCTACTTTTCGCCCGCTGTCCGTTAACCGAACGCCTTTCCATTTTTCATAAAGCACCAAATCTTTGTCTGCCAGCCGTTTAATCATGTCAGAAACAGAGGCTGCCGAAGTGCTCATGCTTCCTGCAATAGAATTGGTGCTAACGGGTGCGCCTTCTTTCTCAGATATTTTAAATATTGCTTTTAGATAGTTTTCTTCTGTACTCGAAACCATTAGTTCTAGCTTTAAATTTTAAACGCAACTAAAATGAAGATTGTTTATGTAAATATAATATTTTTAGATTAATCTAAAAGTGTTTTTAGGTTTTAAAAAAATGAACTTCAATTAATTGAAATTCATTTTCTTAACTGATTAGTAGTTTGGTGACTTTAGGTCATCAACTTACTATTATACCTAAAATATTTTCTAAAAAAATATCAAATCAAGAATCACCAAAATACCAAATACCATACTTGCAATGCCATTTGTAGTGAAAAAAGCTAAATTGACTTTGCTTAAATCATTTGGCTTAACTAGCAAATGTTGATAAATCAGCAAACTAATAAATATACAAACCGCCACCCAATGTAACCAACCGAAACCACCTAGATAAGCCGCAGCCAAAACAACAACCGCAGTCGTAAAGTGTAGTATTTTAGAAAAGTGTAAAGCATTCTTTTTGCCTAGCCAAGTTGGAATAGAATGTAATTGAAGCGATTTGTCAAAACTTTCATCTTGAAGTGAATAAATGATATCAAAACCAGCGACCCAAAGCAATACAACGACGGAATACAAAACGGGTATCAAAGCAAATTCAGCTGTAACAGCAATATACGCCCCGATAGGCGCAAGTGCCAAACCTAAGCCCAAAACCAAATGGCATAAAGCGGTAAAACGCTTGGTATAGCTATATCCTAAGACAACAATCAAGGCGATTGGAGAAAGGAAAAAGCAAAGCGGATTGATGAAATACGTCGTTCCAATGAACAATAGAACATTTAGAATAATAAAAAATAAGGCAGATTGTGGTTTGATAACGCCTGCTGGAATCTCACGAGTAATCGTTCGAGGATTTTTTGCGTCAATATCTCTATCAACATACCGATTAAATGCCATTGCGGCACTTCTTGCAAAAATCATACAAAGGATAACTAAGCCTAATTTTAATAAAATATCACTAGTGAATTGCCCATCTTTTGCTAAATAAACGGCTAAAAAAAAGCCAATCATAGCAAAAGGTAAAGCAAAAACGGTGTGGCTAAATTTAATAAGAGATAAGTAGTTTTTCATATTGAAATTGGTTCAATGCGTTCTTAGTAGCTTGATAGAATAAAGAGCAGAAAGCGTTTTTTATTCTAGTTCAATCGTAAACTCTGTATCTTCATTAATTGGCGCTTTGTAAACATCTTTTGCGGTTTCCATGATGAACTTAATTAATTGCATCTTAGCATCACCTGCTTCAAAACGAGTACTTTTTGAATAATTACCAAAATCAGCTTCGCTCCAACCTAAATCTAATAACTGTTGATTTTGCGCATCGGAAAGTTGCAAATCCTCTGGAAGAAATTGATTACTCACCGCTTCACAATAAAGCTCATTATTTCCTTTGCTTCCGGTGAATTGTAAATAATAATCTTCTGTCAAATAAATAATACAAATGTTTTGCTCTCCACCTTCTGTAGTGATTTCTTCCATTGCATTTATAACGTTATCCATTGATGTTATTTTTTGTTTATGATAATCTAATAAATGGGTCTTTAACAATTTCTGCATTTTAGTCCAATGTTCCCAATAGCTATCGGGAACATTGTATTAAAATAATATTCATTGTTGCAGAAATTGTCAAAGAGCCTAATAAATTGTAAAAATAAGACTTTACAAAGCTTATCAAAGAAAACAGCTGATTGATTAAGTTGTTTTAATTATACTATATAAAATTAGGTTATGAATAACATAAATACTTACAGCCTAATTTTTAAATCATT
>CAZMEH010000110.1:0-1777 GCA_964564885.1 uncultured Saprospiraceae bacterium
AATAATATTTTTTCTTTTTTGAGTTCTCGCTCATTTTTGTAACTTGTTGACTTATTTCAGGACAAAAATATACTTCACACCTTGTATCTTGATCTTGCTACTTAAAAAAACAACTATGAAAAAATGGTATGATTACATTCCGCATCCTGTCGTTATCTTATTTATCATAATGGTGTTGATGACGATTTTGAGCTATATCATACCTGCGGGAACATACGAACGTATCTTAGTTGATGGTCGAATGCGTGTTGTTCCTAACTCTTACCATGTTATAGAATCTTCGCCAGTTAGTTTATTAGAAATGTTTAAAGCCTTGCCAATGGGTTTTAAAACAGCTTCTGATATCATATTTGTCGTTTTGGCAGGTGGAATAATGTTTGGATTATTAGAAAAGTCTCGCATGATAGAAAATGCGATTGGAACATTGGTGAAAAATCTTGGATTAGAACGAAAATATTTGATTGTAGTACTAATGACTTTTATTTTTGGAATGGCTGGTATTTTTATTGGTTATGAACATAATATCGCTTTAGTTCCAATTGCAGCCGTTTTGAGTTTGTCGATAGGTGGAGATTTGATGTTGGCAGCAGGTATTTCAGTTGGCGCAATTACGATTGGTTTTGGTTTGTCGCCTATCAATCCGTACACCGTTGGGACAGGTCATAAAATCGCAGAATTACCCATGTTTTCAGGCGCAGGTTTACGTAGTATTTTGTGTTTTTGTGGATTAGCCACTTTAGCATTTTATAATCTTCGATATTTTAAAAAAATAGAAAAAGACCCGACCAAAAGCCTTGCAACAGGGATTTCAATAGAAGGCATGTCACTTTCAAAACCACTTCATGAATATAGCCTTACTCGAAATAACCAATTGGTTTTAGCCATTTTCCTATTTGGATTAAGCATCATGCTTTACGGCATTTTTCAACACAATTGGTATATCAATGAAATCTCAGCTATTTTCATCATCATCGCTATCGTAGTTGGTTTTGCCACTCGAATGAACGGAAAGGAATTTAGTGAAACCGCTTTGAAATCTGTTGCTTACGTTGCGCCAGGTGCATTTATGGTTGGTTATGCGACTTCTATTCGTTCCGTCATGGAAATCGGACAAATTAGCGATACCGTTTCGCATAGTTTGGCTTCATTGCTCTATGGTTTGCCAACGTATCTTTCGGCTGCTTTAATGACCGTCATTCAATCTGTTCTCAATATTCTCATTCCATCGGGAAGCGGTCAAGCCTTAGCGACACTTCCAATTATGCTTCCGCTAGGCGAAGTGCTCGGACTAACGAATCAAATTACGATTCTAGCTTTCCAAATCGGTGATGGTGTTACTAATCTCTTCAATCCAACACTCGGCGGAATGATTGCCATGCTCGCCATGTGCCGAATTCCATTGGATAAATGGTTGCGTTTTATTTTTCCATTGGCTGGCCTGATTTTGTTAATTTCTATTTTATTCTTGGAAATAGGGATTTTTATTGGGTATAAGTAGAGCAACCGCTGAAAAGTCGGGACAGGAAATCTGTTCGTTCTACATTTGAGTAAAACTGAAGCTATTCACTTGTTTCTTGTATTTTTATAAGTATTATTTCATTTCAAAGCAACTCATAATATCAGCAAAACAACTAGCAATAATGCAAAATGAGTTAATCGCTTAAATTTTAGGTATTTCAGAAGAAACTAAAACCTTTCAGCTTCATTCAGTTAATTTAAATTGATTTTAAAAATTAGCGTGCCAATAGCCTGCTTGTCCTGACTGTACGTTTAAAAA
>CAZMEH010000111.1:0-9166 GCA_964564885.1 uncultured Saprospiraceae bacterium
TTGAGCGAAAGCTACGGCACTTCCTAGATTGAAAAAACCATCAGAACTACCAAATTTATAAGGAATCATAGCACCTGTGAGCACAATTGTTTTGCCTTCAATATTGGCTTTTGCTAAGATTTCGGCTGTTGCTACCATTCCATCTGTACCGTGAGTGATTAGTATTCGGTTTGTTTTTGATTTTTTGCAAGCATTAATAATAATATCCCGGTGAGAAGTCGTCATGTCAAGGCTATCAACCATCATTAAGGTTTTGATATTGAGTCGAAGTTGACTTCTGCCTCTTTCAAACATGGACGAAACACTTGAGTTCTCAAAGTATAATTCTCCATTTATTAGATTGTAGTTTTTGTCAAAAGTACCGCCTGTTACAAAAACATCAATGCTTGAGTTATCCATTTATAGGTAGATTAATTTAGGTCTAAAATTTAGTTTTTTTTATTAATTTATATCGAAGGTAGGTTCTTTTTGAAATATTCTCAAAAAACAGATGAAAACCTTTTTCATTTTTATGGAAATGATAATTTATGATAGATTGGCTGTGTAAATATTCAAAAAGAGTCAAAGTAACTTATCAAAATCCTAAAACGTTATTCATATATATGTATCATACTACGGTATATTTTTTTCCATACTGAAAATCAATAAATAAAAACGGTATATAAATTGTACTATTTGTTTGCTTCTGACAGCCGTAGGCGATCTGACAGCGAAGCGTTCTCACCTCTGACTTCTAAAATGTACAGTAGTATGATATTGTACATTAAAAAAAGCTTATCCATTTTTCTGTCGCTCCATACGTTTTTGCCATTGCTGACGAGCGTATTCTTGTAAATCTGCCACCTGATCCGTTTCATCCATAATCTCTAAACCAATCAAGGTTTCGAATAAATCTTCCATCGTCACGACACCTAGCACATCGCCAAATTCATCAGTGACTACAGCCATGTGATGACGTTCTTTAGTAAAGACTTTGAATAAATCATTTAAATGTGTTGTTTCTCGAACAAAGTTAACCGGACGCTTGATAGACTTCAACGGTTCATCCTTTTTACCTTCGATTAGCATTTGCAATGCCCTGTCCTTCAAGACAAAACCAGTGATATTATCACGAGTATCACTATAAATAGGAACTCTCGAAAAAATATTGAAGTTCTCCTCTTTGGCAAAATCTTCCAGTGTCGAATCTTCTTCTAGCATAAACATCACCCGTTTAGGCGTCATAATACTTTTGATAGGCAAAGCTTCAAAACTCAATAAATTGGTGATAATGGTATGTTCACGTTCATTCAATGCACCGCTGTCCGCACCTGCTTGCGTCATCGAAGCAAAATCTCCTCGACTTAATACACTTTTGTTCTTATCGTTCTTCAATTTCTTGGTAATCAATTGACTAACCCAAACCAATGGGAACAATAAGAGAAGTAAAATACGAATGGTCTTAGCTGTAAAAGGAGCAAGTTGTCTCCAATAATTTGCACCGATTGTTTTTGGTATAATTTCCGAAACAATCAAAATCGCAAGTGTCATAATAACGGCTGCTAATGCCTCCGCACTAAACGAAATCGGTCCTAAATGAATCATCGTTTCACCAAAAACCTCACCTGCTTGCGCACCAACTCCAATTGCACCAACGGTATGAGCGATTGTGTTTAATGTCAAAATCGCAGAAAGCGGGCGGTCAATATCTTCTTTATATGCTGAAAACAATTTTCCTGTTGCCGTGCCTTTTGAATTTTCTGTTCTAATAAATGATGGCGTGATACTTAAAAGAACTGCTTCTAAGACAGAACATAAAAACGAAAAACTGATCGACAATAGAAAAAATAAGATTAAAAGTTCCATGAATTTTTTTTATGATTTAATACAATGCACTTCAAGCACATTGTCAATTCGACCGCAAAAGTACAAGATAACCACTGATTTAAAAATTACTTATACAGAGAATGATGATAATCCTATTAAAAATCGTGTTTTACAGGCTTGCTTCATAAAAAACCTTTAAATCATTTTGATAAATTATTGAAAAAACACTTATTTGATTAAATTTACAGAAATCCGTTTAAAAATAGATTTTTAGATCAAAAAAACAGCAACACACAACGAAAGGCAGTTTAAATGAAAAAACATTTTCACCATATTATTATATTATTGTTATTCCCAATTTTAGCTTTTAGCCAAAATGTAGAAAAGCAAAAATACACAGCGGTCATTGATTATATTAATTGTAAATGCACAGAACTTTCATTTAAAGATCAACCTCGACAGCCTAATCTTCAATCTTTTCAAAAGATCACGAACTATTGTGATATTCGAGAGTTGAATAGTGATTTTTATCAAAATGTACTCATCAAATATTTGAATGATAAAGGTTTGTTTAAAAATGAAGTACTTGCCAAAGGTATTAATACTTATAAAGTCGAATACAAATCAAATTATACGCCAGAAGAATTAGGAAAATTTGTGGTTGATACCTTGATGCGAAAACGTGGAATGACTACTTTTAAAGGAAAACATCAGCTATCTTACCCTACATTAGAAGCTCAAATCCGAAAAACGACTTTTGAGTATTTGGGATATAAAAAAAATACTAATGTAGCTGTAAACAATGAAGCAGAAGTTGTTGGCGAGACTAAAAGTTTCATGGATTCGACAAAGACAGATAAATATATTCATCAAGATGGCGGAGATAAAGCGAATAGCGAAGTAGAAATAGATGAGATGCAAGAGTCCGAAAGGGATTACGACCATAATTATGAAGAAGAGGAACATAAATCTGTTTTTGAAAAATATAGAGGTTATTTGTTGTTTGGTATTATAGGAATTGGTTTGGCTTTGTATTGGATGAATCGCTTTGGCGGCGGTTATCTTGCGACTATTTTTCAGTCAAAACAAAATCAAACAGAATCTCAAACGTCAATGCAGGGCGATTTTAAAAAGGTTAAAGAACAATTGACTGAACTTAGAATAACGAGTATTTCTATTCAAGAAGAAATGAATCGTTTGCGTTTTCGCTTCAATGAATTGGAAAGTAAAGTGGAAGGTCGATATTCGGCTGAACCATTGAGTCAAGAGGATATTGAATTGGAAAAGGAAGATTTTGAAGCTATTGATATGAGTAAGGAAAGTAGCTCAGTCGATGATATTTTATTTAATTACGATGACGTGAATCAAGACGCTATTGATGATGATATCGATCCAACTAGTTCTGAATATACAGGAATTGGAATGATATTTTTTATGTCAATTCCAAATGAAAATGGTAAATTTGATGCAACGCAAGTTTCCGATGTTTTCAAACGTCCAAGGTCGGTTTACGAATTTTCTATCACTTCTAAAGATGGAAACCAAGCCGAATTTAGTATCTACGATGATATAGCGACCATGATTAGAGCGTTGGACAATTTTGATGAATACATCAAACCTGCATGCCGTTCTAATAGTATTTTGCATAAAAATGCGACTAAAGTCATCACGGAACAAAAAGGTTTTGCTATTAAAAAAGGCAATAGCTGGCGAGTAATCGAAAAGGCAATCATTAGATATAATTAAAAAAACGGCAGACGGTTGACGGCTAACGGCTAACGATTTTTCCCGTCTGCCGTTCGCCGTCTGCCGTCAGAAAATCTAAAATTGAAATGACCCAAGAGGATAAATTACGTTTAGAAGAAGCACGGGAATATTACAAAGATGAAAAATACAGTGAGGCACTGATTATTTTTATGGATCTGATGTTGGCATCGCCAACTAATGGACTTTTATTCTTTGATATAGCTAAGACTTATCTGAAAATGGGTCAACCTGCCGTTGGAATGGCGAATTTTGAAAAATCCTTAAAATTCCTAGATAAAGTTCATCACTACGATTTGCAAAAGGAATTTGCTGGAATGTTGCATGGTATGAATCGCCATCAAGAAGCGGTGAATGTTTATCAGCCTGTTACAGCTAATGCTGCAAATGAAGAAGATTTCGTTGCGGGTATTAAATATCTAATGCATACCGAAGAGATTGATCAAGCGGAATTATTATTAGTTAAAAATATTGTTCGTTTCCCGAATTCATTTGATACAGCTTGTGAAACAGCAGAAGTTGAGCCTTATATTGTTGAACGTTTTCGCAATCGTAAACGCAGCATTTTACAAGCCTTAAAAGATAATTTTCAAATCAAAATTGATGATACTTCTAAAGAACTAGATTTTATCATTTCGGAAAGCGAAGAAAATACTTATCAGCATTTACTCACCGATTGGGATAGCGGATTAGATGATTTTGATGATGCAAATACGATTGATAAAGTCATTGCTGCAAAGGAGCGTTTGGTTTCAGTAAGCACCGTTATTTTATCAGAAAGCCAAAAAACAAAAGAGTTAAAAGCGACTAATGCGATTTCTGAATTGCGTCAAGATAATCGAAATAAAATTCGAGAACTGAACGACCTCGAAACGGATTTACTCGCACTTTTGCCACAATTACCAGCGACTAGTTTAAAAACAGAAATTCCTTCTTATTTAAATGTGGTCAAAAGCTTTAAAAAGAAAACTCGTTCAGATAATTACTTGGAAGCTAATCGAGCATTCAAAAACTTAGATAACTTACTTTCCGAAGGAAAAGATTATAAACAAGACGGGAAAGCTGCTATTGAAAAAATTGCTGCAATGCAAGCACCGACCGAAAGAGGTGTTGCAAAGCGTAATGTTGCAGTTGCTAAAAAAACTAAAACCCGTCGCAAAAAAGACGATGACACGGTTATTATTTTGGATAGCCAATTGAATAAACGCAAAAAAGGAACTAGTAAAGTTTTACTTTTTCTCTTGGCTGCAATTCTGATTGGTGGAGGTGCGGCTACTTACTTTTTGCATTTTGCGGATTCTGATAAGAACAAACGAGTCTTATTGACCAATGTGTTTTTAAGAGCAGGTGCATCTGGAGAAACAGAGAAAGTACGTGATGATTCTTATAAACGAGGTGAAGCATTAACACTTGTTAGTAATGAAGGCGATTGGTATTATTTAAGAACGCCTGATGGCAATGAAGGTTATATGCGTTCAGAATATTTAGGTAAAGTGCATGAATATAAATTCATTGAAGGCATGTTTGCTAATCCTGAAACAGCCGCTTTATTTAATTCTGCTCGACATCAAAAAGCACTTTTAGCTTATTATAAACAAAACGAATGGGCAAGCGGCTCTTCTTCAAAAGTGGAAAAAAAGATTTACGGACACACGGATATAGACCGTGAAATTCGTCAAATTCACGGAAAGGAAAAAACTTCTCGCTTCAATGGTGGTATTATTAATAAACTAACTTACAATCGAGATATTTATCCGAAAAAAGACATGGCGGTTATCATTAGAGGAAATGAAAACGAAGAAGTTGCCTTTTTTGCATTTCGAGAAGATAATAGTTTTCAGTTAGTTGGGAATGAAACACTTGAAGGCCCTGGACATCAGATGGAGTTCATTTATGCGAGTACAGATAATAGAGATTGGTTTCTTGGAGCAGTGGAATACGGTGTAAAATCCTACGAAAAACTAAACTACAATTCTATTTTAGTTCAACTAGGCGGTGGTTGTGCTAAGTTGTATATCTATGACAGAATGCAAGATAAAATAGTTGGATATAAACAAGGTTCTTGTAACTAATGAGAAATTCTGATTAATTTTATTTTATATCAAAATATGCTATATTTATATCTAATTGATAACTAAATAACTATAAACTAATTTATACAAATCTATAAGCTGTTGAAAACCTTATAGGTTTAGCAATAATATAAAAAGACCTAATGACAGCAACGCTAAAAACCAAATCACTTTTTATTCTACTACTTGCTTGTTCTGTTTTGTTCGTTTCTTGCGGCGGCGGAAGTAGTCGAGGAGGCGGAGATGCTCAACTTGACCGAAAAATTAAGGTCATGCTTCGTGATGACAATACGATTACAGCTACGGAATGGAGTGAATTATCGGATGCTGGTGGCGAACTAGCTGGACAAGATTTATATGATTATATTGTAGAAGTTGCAGGAACTCGTCGAGATGATACTGGTGCACCAACTATCGAAGCGGATTTACCAAGTTCGCCTGCCAAAGAGGCAATTGGAGATTTAGAGTTTAGTCTTTTTATGGAAAGTAGCGGAAGTATGTACCCTTACACTACTTCTAGTACAGATTTTAAAAATGCGATTTATGACCTTGTAACCCGTATTTCTGATAAAGGAGAACAAAAAAACCTAATCAACTATATTGGTGAAATCATCTTTCCTATTGACGAAAGCGTTCGTGATTTTATTGGTAAAATAGACCCTTTCGATATTGCTAAGAAAAATAAACGCAAGATAAACACGGCTTCTACGGACATTAATCAAATCATCAAATTGCTTTTTGAACAAGGCAATAAGAATGCGATTAATATTTTGGTTTCAGATTGTATTTACTCTATAAAAGGTAAAGATGCAAGAGATGGTTTGTCTAAAATGAAATACATTACAAAGGATGTTTTTCAAAATTACTCAGACGATTACGCTGTTTTAGCATTGCAATTAACCTCAAAATATAGTGGAAATTATTATCCATACGATGGTAGCACCGTAAAATATAAAGGCGAACGACCTTATTATATGTTATTCATCGGTCGCAATGCGCAGATAGAAAAGATGTTAACTGATAAAGCGTATCAAGAAATTCAGAATTTTGAGAGTTTAGCGGGTTACGAAAATTATCATTTATTCACGCAAGCAGAACAATCTGACCTTTATTATTCTGTCATGCCAACGACTGGCAAAAAAGGACAATTTAGTGCAGACAGAGATTTTTCTGACCGAAATTACATTAAAGGTTTGGAAGATTTTGAATTGTCTGGTCGTGATGGCGATGTGCATCAATTTACGGTTGCAGTCGATTTATCTGGTGTGTTAGTAGAAGAAAGTTATAAAACTAGTCCGAAAAACTACATTATTGAGGGCGTTGATGATTTCTTCCTCGAAGACATCGCTGCTTTAGACGATTATTCAAAATCAGACCGCCGTTATGCAGGTTCTGCGACGCACTTACTAACGATTTCAACGGAGAAAATAACGGAGAAATCCCAACAACTAAATATTGGACTTGAAAAAGTATTACCATCTTGGATTAAAAAATCTGCCACAGACGATGACCGAAAAATGGCTTCTGATACGCAATTAGCAGATAAGACATTTGGTATTGACTATATGATGGATGGCATTGACGAAGGATATAATCCAAAAGGCAAAACATCTACTTACTTTAATGTTTCCATTAATTTGAAAAAATAGTTTTTTAATGGATAATTGACAATGGATAATGAACAATTGACAAATAATTAATTTATCAATAAGTCATTAATAAACTCATCGTTCGTTGTTAAATAATTATCAATTGTCCATTGTCAATTAAAAAAAATCTTCCAACCATGAATACTTTTTTTGCGGACTTTTACGAATTTTTCTATGAGCAGTCAGTAGATAACTTTTCATTAAATCTATATGAATTTGATTTATATGGCATCATCGGTTTAGTAACTATTGCTGTTTCCGTCCTATCAATGGCGGCTTTTTATTACTTGATTAATTCATCAAGATTTAATCAATGGTATCACTGGTTATTGTTTTTAGGAATTAATTTTCTTATCATTTTTGCATTCACTTACTTCTATCCAAAAGATATAGTTTATGAAGCAGGAGAAGACGTTACAGGAAATTTATTTATGTCATTTGCATTGGTCAATAGTGCAATAGCAACGGTTTATTATCTTGCTTTATCATTGATATTCAAGCGTTGGAGTACAAATGCTTCTACAACACCATTTTAAGAAAAAATAAAAATCGGATTAAGTATCGGATACCTTAAAGGTATCCGATACTTGGTTTTGTAATATAATAATCCAATTTCATGTCAAGACTTTTCATATTCGCAATAGGAGGAACAGGTTCACGTGTCGTCAAATCTTTAGCGATGCTACTCGCATCAGGTGTAAAAATCAATGCTCGTGAAATCATCCCGATTATTATCGACCCAGATAGTACGAATGGAGATATGCAGCGCACGGTAGATATTTTAAAACATTATCGACGCATCAACAATAAAATAGAAACGGCACCTCATAATGAGTTCTTCAATACAAAAATCAGCACCTTACGCAGCTTAACGGAAGATTTGGGCGCAGGTTCTGAATTGTCGGAAGTGTTTCGATATAGTATTGATGGCTCAAAAGAAGGACGTTTTCGAGAATTTATAGATTATAGTTCTTTAGATAATGTGAACCGTTCTTTTATTGACGTATTGTATTCTAATTCCAATTTGAACTTGAAACTGGATGAAGGTTTCAAAGGAAACCCGAATATTGGTTCTGTTGTTTTGAACAAGTTCAAAGACTCAGAAGAGTTCAAAAACTTTGCTTCGATATTTGCTAAGGATGATAGGATTTTTATCATTTCGTCCATTTTTGGTGGAACAGGCGCAGCAGGTTTCCCGTTGATGCTCAAGAATTTGCGTAACGCAGATGCGCAGACATTAGCAAATTCGGATTTCTTGCGTAATGCAAAAATTGGCGCATTGAGTGTTTTACCTTACTTCGGTGTTGCACCGCAGAAAGGCGGCGTGATTGATAAAGATACATTCACATCTAAGACAAAGGCGGCACTTTCTTATTATAAAAGAAACATTGTCGATAATCGTTCTTTGAATGCTTTATATTACTTAGGAGATGATGTTTCGGAGAATTACGAATATTCAGAAGGACAAGAATCGCAAAAGAATAAAGCGCATTTGATTGAAATGATTGGCGCAACGTCTATCATTGATTTCATGAATATGTCTGATGAGGATGTGAAAACGAATGACGGAAAAGCTGCAAATCCGATTTTCCGTGAGTTTGGTTTGAAAGAAGCGCACAATACGCTGAATTTCAAACATTTGCCAACTCGAACTTCTGCGATGCTTTTTCAGCCGATTGTTCAATATTCTTATTTCTGTTTGTATTTGCGTCAGCAGTTTGAAAATTCCCTAAATGACCAACCTTGGTCAACTCGTGGAAATGTCAAAATTGATAGAGAGTTTGCGAATAACAGTTCATTTTATAATGATAATATTCGTCGTTTCAATGATTATTATTGGGAATGGCTAGCTGAAATGGCAGGAAATACAAACAG
>CAZMEH010000112.1:0-3197 GCA_964564885.1 uncultured Saprospiraceae bacterium
TGAAAAGGAAGTAGAACGTAATAAGTTTCTTGATATAGTGTTGATAGATACGTTCGATAATGAGCTGATTTTAGATACAATAAGCCAAATTAAGTTTATAGAAACACAGTATTGTCCAATGTATCTTGGAGAATTAAAAGATACGATTGCTTTAAATTACTATTCAGATGATGTAAAAGCTAGATATATGATTGGTTCTAGAGATTACCCTATGATTGATTCAGGAAAGCTTAATATATTTGTTGATACATCACGAATTATCGGTTCTGTGAATAAGTTTTTCCCATTTATACTTGATTTTGATTTTGAAGATGATAGTGATGCTATTGATGATTTTCGTTGGCGAGGAGAATATAAATCTTATCCTGTTTTTATAGAAAATTTAAGTAATGATACTGTTAGTATAGGTTTAGGAGAACGTATTTTCCTTCTTATGCAAGCAAAAGATAGTTTAGGAAACTGGAAACCCATTGAGAAAAGTTTTCCTATTTTTTGTGCAACAGGGTTAGGTAAATTCTTCTTTCCGCCTAAAAGTATTCTATTGACAAATTGTAGGCTATACAATGGAAATTATAAGACAAAACTTAGATTGATTTATGGGAAAAATAATATTTCCAATGAATTCGAAGGAACAATAAACTATCAGCAATTTAACTAGCAGAGTAGCATGAATAATCCTAAAAACAACAATGAAAAAATGAAGAGAAGCCCACGGGAGTTTTGGATTTAGTAAGCATAATATGAGCCTCTCTTATTTTTATAATACTCTAAAACTAATAAGAAATAATGAAAAAAAGAAGTGTTTTGGAAAATAAATAAAATCATTGTTAGATTGTTGTAATTGCTGAATTATTTGTGCGCCAACATTGGCGGCAATTAAATAGTTTAGTAATCATAACAATTAATTTAATTTCTCAATCGCTTCTTTTTCAATTTTAAGTACCATTCCTAAAACCTGACGCTGTTCTTTTTTATTCAAATCATCGAATAGAAAACTACCCTGTTTGATAATATCTCGACCAATCGCCAGCGCATTAATTTCAGCGTTTGAATAGCTTTGCGGACGTTTTTTCATTTTGGTAATCAGCGTCTTGACGATTATGATAATGTTTTTGACTAGCTTTCTATCGTACAAGGTTTCAAATAGTGTTTCGTTATTGGTTACGAAATCCATTAAATCCTTTTTTGGTAAATGCGCTAGAATGGTTTGAATATTTTCAGTGGAGAAAGGTGCTTCTATTTGTAATTCAATCGCAGTTTCTACGAGTTTGTTTTCTAGTTCATTTGCTGTGATGAATGATTTCAAAGCCTTCAAACCTGCTTTTAATATCTTTGGTAAATGCCTGCCATATTTGAAAATTAAACTTCCCGAATCTATTAGAATGCGTAATAGTTTCTCTGGATTTTTAATATAGTTGCTTAAGTTTTCAAAGGCTTCCTCTAATGCTTTGCGTTCTTCGGGTGCTGGATAAACGTATTCTAAAAAGTAGTTTTGGAATAGCTCTACTCGCTTTGCATCGAAAGCAGCAGGCAAGGTATAATCTTTTTGGAGATTGTTATATTGGTATCGCTCTGCCATGAGTTGGCGATAAGCGATTATTATTTCTTTGTGTGTTGTTTCTTTTTGCATAGATTCTCTTTTAGGCGTTTCATCTAGTCGACTAATTCCGATAGTTATCGGGACGACGGTACGGATTAACGAAATTGCAAACCCATTCCAACGGCAACATAGCGAGCGTCAATCAATTCTGTTTTAAAACAGCATTCAAATGCATATTGAAATGTTCTGTATTCAAAACATAATAGCGCAAGCCAAATTTATTATAAATACGTCGTTCGATTTGATAATTCTTTCGGAAATATGCGCCCATGTTGAATATTAAAGAAAGATTCCCGACTTTCAGTTCTTCACCAATGAACAGCATATGTCGAGACGATTCACGAAAACGCTCTTCTTCTGGAAACTTATGAATGTGATTGATAAACTCCCGAACTTTCACATTGTATTCGTATTCATAACCAAATACCCAACGATGTTTGTAAATTTTACGATAACCAAGATTCAGACTTCCATTATAAACAGAATAAAATGCGCCACCTAATCCGACATTTTGTTACTCAAAACCTGTATGAAATGCAGTTTCTACACTCCAACGTTTTTCGGGAAGCGGAAGAACATCGGGTGTAGTTTTGTAATCTGCTTGCTGAACTGGATTTGGCGTAAATCGTAGTCCGACTTGCGCATCACAAATATTGATTCCAAGGTTTTTCGGTGAAACGCCAGCATTTGAAAAATGATTGATACCAATACTTGAAGTAAAAGTCCAGTGTTCAGCGAGTTTATATTGATAACCATAACGCAAATTAAATGCGCCATTCCAATTTGTACTAATCGCATTATTCGTAATATTTGTGGCTTCGTTGTAGGTTTCGGTGAGATAGCTACCGCCCAATCCAACAAAAATATAAGTTCTGTACTTGACGCCTTTTTTCATGGTAAAAGAAATATAAGGCGCAGCAAAATAAGCTTCTCCAAAAATATCGCCATTGTCAATATTCATAAATCTGCCATAAAAACCAATCACAGGATAATTATAAACAGATTCCCAAACGCTTTTGCCGTACGTTTCGTAAGACAGATTGAGCGTCAAACCTCGGGAAGGCCCTTGCGGCGAACCAATCATAGTTGGCGTATGTTTGACCATTCGACCAACGTATAAATTCGGTTCTATTCCAAAACCTTTCATATTTTGCTGTCCGATGGCTGCAAAACTTAAAATTAAAAGGGAATATATAATGGATAGTATTTTTTTCATCTGATGCTTTATGGAACTTGTTTAATAATTCATACTCGCAATTCCTAGTTTGGAATTTTTAGATCTATTATCACGTGCTTTAGCCAGGTATTACGCTGTGTTGAACCTGTCCGCCGACAAAGGTAGGCTAAAACCCGAATTTTACTTCAAGATACTATTCACGAGCTAAACAGGTTGGACGGGAACTCGACTTGCGAAGTTTCCAAAACTTTGTAAGTCTTGGTTGTCAGGTGATTAAATCTACAAAGTCTTGATACCGATAGGCACTGTATAGAAAACCAAAAATTTTATGATTTTTCGGTAAACGATCGTTAAATTCAATGCTCTTGTCACAAATCGATATCCTTCTTCCATAAGGTAGTAACTTCTCAAAGAACGGTA
>CAZMEH010000113.1:0-2201 GCA_964564885.1 uncultured Saprospiraceae bacterium
TTTAAATTTATAACTCATTGGTTATCAATAATAAAAAATACAAAAAAATTTCTTTTCTTTGCCCTTTCATCTGTATTCTAAAAAACATACAGTATTATGATGGTTTACCTAATTTTTGATGGTTTTAAATGGGTTAGACCCTATTTTGAGGTTATTTAAAATACTTAAAATTGTTTTAGACTACATCATCAAAATATCAACACCTTATAAATCAATTATTTATACCTTTTAAACACTACTATAAATTTGTCGTAGGTATTGTTTAGTAGTTATTATTTAATTTTATTTTTTGGCTCAAGTTGTTTGCTTCTCTGACAATTTTTGACGAAGTTTATGCTCTATAAATTTATCTGCCCTATTGTTCTAACTTATTGAAAAGGAAAAGGTCAAGCCTATACTGAATGAAAGACAAAACTTGTTAAACAATCAATTTTTTGAATTAAAAGATAATACTAATATTGTCGAGCACCTAAAATTACGGTTAAAAAACTTAAATAAATATTGTTTTTGACTAATTGCTGATAATATTAATACCTAGTTAATTTATGGGTTTTCAAAAACTGTACGCAATAGCAATCAGCCTTATTGTTTTATTATTACTGGTTAATCAAGTTGTAATACAATATTGGTTAGCGCAAAAAAGCACGGATGCTCATGTCATCAATATTAGTGGAAAACAGCGTATGTTAAGCCAACAGCTATTTGGATTAATTCAGTATTATCAAAAGGATCCTCTTGATGAAGAAACAAAAGAAGATATCGAAAAAATCTTTAATGAATGGTTAACCGTACATAATGATTTATTAAAAGGAGATGAAATTAAACAAATTGAAATTCCTGAATATATTAAGCTAGAACTTGATAAAATTACTCCAAATGTTCAGTTTGTAGAAAAATTGATGATTGATATTAATCAACTTCAAAATATTGATATTGAGCAATTACATAAAAATCAAGGTGTTTTTTTAAATCAAATGGGTGATATAGTTACCTTACTAGAAATAAATTCTGAAGAAAAACTTTCTACGATTGTAAGAATTGAATTCATTCTAGCACTTATTACGTTAATTGTCATATTTTTAGAAATACAATACATATTTCGTCCGATTATAGGGCAATTAGAACTCAAAATTAAAGAGTTAGATACACAAAATCAAGTTCTAGAAGAATATGCTTATATCGCTTCGCATGACCTTAGAACGCCTATTCAAAATCTATTAAATTTTTTGGGTTTATTTAAAACGAGTGTAGAGTCAAAGTTAGACGATACTGAAATATTATATCTTCAATTTGTTGAAGAAAGCGCAAATCGTATGAATCGTACAACAAAAGATTTGTTAGGTTATTCGGTATCTAATCAGGTTAATGTAGAAATCTCTGATGTTAATAAAATAATAAAAAAAGTTCTAGAAGACTTATCAATACGAATTGAGGGTAAAAAAGCAATTATTGATGTGAAGGATATACCAAGTAAATCTTTAATAGATGAAGGTTTATTTCGACGATTATTACAAAACTTGATTTCAAATGGGCTGAAATTTGTACCAGAAGAAAGAGTACCTAATCTTCAAATTTGGAGTATGTCGGATAGTAATTATCAATATTTCTATGTAAAAGATAATGGAATCGGTGTAGCAAAAGAATCAAAGGAAAGAATTTTTAAGATTTTTCAGCGGTTACATAATCAAGAAGAATATAAAGGAACAGGAATTGGTCTTGCTTTATGTAAGCGGATCGTAGAAGGTCACGGAGGTGAAATCTGGCTAGAAAGTCAAGAGGGAATTGGTAGTACTTTTATTTTTAAAATACCCAAGGGACGTGCAAGTAATAATTTATAAACGGTTTGCTATATTTTCTTAAAACTGAGATATAATTTTTTGTAAAATATGAAGAAGTTTAAATTTTTAGTATTTATTGACGACGACGCTATGACCAATCGTTTTCATGAAATCACCTTGAAACGAGCGGATGTTTGTGAAGAATATATGTTTTTTGACTCTGGATTGAAAGCAATGACGTTTTTTAATGAAGAGACAAAAAAGGATAATCCTAAGTTGCCTGATTATATATTTTTGGATATTAATATGCCCGCAATGAACGGCTGGGAATTTTTAGATGAATATATTCAAACTTCAATTTCGCAATCTTCGACTATTATTATGCTGACTACTTCGGCTAGTAAAAGTGATATAAATAAATCA
>CAZMEH010000114.1:0-1516 GCA_964564885.1 uncultured Saprospiraceae bacterium
CCGTCAACCGTGTGCCGTTTCTTAAAACCTCCAAAATAATTTTCAGAGAACCAAATAAACTTAATCTATTTCGCATAAAGTCAATAATAGAATTTTTGACATTTTAAAAACTAAAAACCAGATGAATTATCACTTAATAGCAGTCATTATGTTGATGCTTTGGTCACCATTGTCCAAAGCGCAAGTCACTCCGATAGACGTCATCACGACGGTGGAAGCAGTGTCATCAGTCGCCAAACAAATTGATGATTGGACGAGTGAAGACACGGTGCAAGAAGCAAGTTGGGACAACACTTATCATACTTCCGATGAAGTAGGAGAGCGAGGCACGCAATATTCGTTTGACGTTAATCATCCGCCTGAAAATGCTATTCGTATCGGTTGTATCTGCATGGACGGCACCTCTATGGACTTGAAAGGTGGCGGAGCATGTGCAGGCTATGGCGGTGTACGTCATTGGATTTACCAGAAAAAAGATGGCGTTGAGGTCGAATTTCCTACGGAAAGACATTTGCAACATCCAACACCTTTATCGATAGAAGAAGTGGCTAATCTTTCCGGACACAACAAAAAGCAATCCTACGGCAATAGCTACAATAGAGGAATTATCGGTCGATTGGGTTGGGAAGAACTGATGGCGATTATCATTATTTGTGTAACTATTGCCTTTATTACCAAAACTATTTGGAGTAGTCGTAGGGAATAAGGAGAAGTATAGGTTCAAGTATCAAGTACAAATTTAATGGTCGACTTACTTTAATGGGTTCTTTGACAATTTTTGCCTTTTTGTCCAGCGGTGGCTTGCCCCGTTGTCCTAACTTACTGAAAAACAACGGGGCAAGCCACCGCTGGATGAATAAAGTAATAGTTTGGTAAAAATTGTCAAATAACCCTTTAATCTCTTGAATATGTTTTATTTCTTAAGTTACGATATTAGTAACGATAGACTAAGGTTGAAAGTCTCAAAGCATCTACTCGCTAGTGGATGCTTTAGGCTTCAAAAGTCTGTGTTTATTGCGCCCAATTATAAAAGCAAAGAACTTCAATTGCTGAAAAAGGAAGTTTTGAAATTAATCGTTTGTCCAGAACGAACGGATAATGATAGTTTCCTATGTTTTAAAATGACACCGAAGCAATTACCTAGTATATGGTGGCAAGCACCAAAATCAAAAATTCCCTTTCAAAATAAGGTTTCAGCATGGTTTTGAAATTATATTAATAATTTCATGTCACTAATCAGATTTTTATGTATCTTTATGGCGTAGTTTTCAATGTATTTGACTGTTAAAAAAGTTAGTGAAAATGGCTTTATTTTCAATAAAATACATAAAAACCTAATAGTCAGTAGTTTATATATTACATGTTCTACCGATAGAAGAGCGCATCCATTTTAGTGAGGATTGCGACTTAACGCTAACAAATGTATGTCTTTATCCATTCCTTAATAGAAGAGCGCATCCATTTTAGTGAGGATTGCGACATTAAAGGCGTTTTTATTTCGATAGCATTATAGTTC
>CAZMEH010000115.1:0-3416 GCA_964564885.1 uncultured Saprospiraceae bacterium
CCCTGCTTATGGTTTCTAGATGTTTATTTTTAATATTATCCCTTAGCTTTTTGGGTTGCGTGAGTACTAGCAACATGACCAATAATACTTACCGCTTAACGAATTCATATGTAAATCAATATGATGTACTTTATCCTGATGATACGCAAAATATAAAATTGACCATTTTAGAACGTATCTTAGAAGCTAAGCCACAGAAAAGATATAAAGGAGAAGAGGCTTATAAAAATGACGTCAAAAAAATTGATATGCGGGCTTTAGTCATTTTTGATGAAACAGGCGAGCGTTTTGATACCTTAAAGCTTGTAGATCCCACGCTTTCGCCTATCTATTCTGACAGTATTGTTATAAAAAAATGCTTTTTCACTGATGTTACTTTTGATAATGAACCAGATTTGGTGTTAGAATTATTATTCATCAGCGATCACAGATATAGTTGTAGTTTTGATTTTGAAGATGGCTTTATTCGTCGCACAAAAGGAAAGATTTTTATTTGTGATTTAAAAAGTAAAAAATGGATTTTTGAACACCTCAGCGAACTCTCATTTGAAAAAATACCTCAAACCGAAAAACTAGAGAAACAAGCCTGGTCTGGTTTCCCTTATTGGAAAATTAGCTGCGATGATAGCCGAAGGCTTTTGATTTTTGAGTTTGACAACAAATACCTCAATGCTTATGAATATGATTTTCCTACTTACAATCAACCTTTTATGTTGACCAAAGATGAAATAGAGCAAGGTAATTTTCTTAATAAACGAGTCTTTATCTATAATACTAAAAAAGGATATTTAGACTTGGAGCGATTTACGAAAATGTAATCATCAATATATTTACGGTTTCAGCAATTTCTAATTTGACTTTACTTTATTGCAGATTAGACGAAAATTGAATAAATTGAGCTGTCTGACGATTTAAAGTCGTCTGACAGCTAGGTTTTAACCTGCCTTTGTCGGCAGACAGGTCCAAAACTTGTATTCCTGTCTAACCTGTGAAGTACGTCTGTCCCGAAATCTAGGTGTTTGCAATAGATCTAAAAAAACTATGCGAAGAACTGCTAGGCGAACTAAATAACTGAATATACTTAGAAGTAAAAATATAACTACATGAAAACATTAACTACATTTCTGATACTGGCATTTTGTTTTTCTCTAAATGCACAAGATAAAAAACTAGAAAAAGCCGTTAACAAATTCCTCTTAATGGAATCCGACGCAACTATTAATGCAGGCATTTCGGTTGGTGTGATTGACCACGATTATCAAAATACATTTAGTTCTGGCGAATTATCAAAAGGGAATAATATTCCGCCAAATGCCAATACGATTTTTGAACTAGGTTCTTGTACAAAGGTTTTTACGGCAACGCTCATTGCTATTTTGAAGGGAGAAGGGAAATTGAAATATGATGACAATATTTCAATATACTTGGATAAACTCTATTTTGAAGACAAAAACATCACTATTCTTGACTTATTAACTCATTATTCTGGCATTGCTCGTTTTCCTTCAAATCTGCCAGAAAGAAATGAAAACGGTGTTTCTCCTTACGATAATTATACTTATAAAGATTTGTTGACTTATTTAAAAAAGTATAGAACGACGCCTCGCCTTGAACGCAGATATTTATATTCTCATACCAACTACATTCTCCTGACATTAATCATTGAAAAAATTACCCAACAAAAATATGAGCAAGTTTTAGCCGATGAGGTTTTGACACCATTAAACATGGTAAATACGACTTTCTATATTGATGAAAGCAATAAACCAGCGTTTGCGCAAGGTTACAATGCATTTCAAAAACCCGTTGAAAGTTGGAATACAGAAGTATTCAAAGGTGCGTTAGGTTTAAAATCAACTACAAAAGACATGATGATTTTCCTGAATGCACAACTCAATGATGCTGACACGAAACTAATGAATATAATAGGAAAGATGCAAGATTACACCTCTCCTACCAATGTCAAAAACGTTAGAACGTCTATTGGATGGCACAGAATCAAGCCACGAAAAAGATACTATTCCTTCTTCGCGCATAGCGGCGCAACTGACGGGCATCAAGTCTATATTGCCTTTCTTAGAGAAACCAAAACCGCCGTTGTTTTTATGTCAAATTCCAGAAATAGCGATTACGGCATGGGCAATTCTGTGCTAAAAATCTTAAACAACCGATGGAAAAGGAAGAATTAATTCAATTACGAATTAAAAATTAAAGATTAGGAATTATTAAGTCGAGTATTTCGTTATTTTTGTCGTGTGGAGTTAAACGACATAGCGTTTCATATTTAATTCCTAATTCTCAATTCCTAAACTTGTCCCGACCTGTCCCGATTTCTCGGTGAAACCTCGGGATTCCTAATTCTTAATTAATCTATGCGTATAGTTTTCATGGGCACGCCCGATTTTGCAGTTCCTTCTTTGGCGATTTTATTAGAAAATGGTTATGATGTCGTTGGCGTTATCACTTCAACCGACAAAATGGGCGGTCGTGGCGGTAAAAAGCTAATTGAGTCTGATGTCAAGAAATTTGCCAAGTCGAAAGGCTTAAATATTTTACAACCTAAAAACCTAAAAGCACCCGCATTTATTGAAGAATTGCGAGCATTGAAAGCAGATTTGCAAATCATTGTCGCATTCAGAATGTTGCCCGTAGTTGTTTGGGATATGCCGCCTATTGGCACTTTTAACTTACACGGTTCACTTTTACCGAAATATCGTGGTGCTGCGCCAATCAATTGGGCGGTCATCAATGGAGAAAAAGAAACTGGTGTAACGACTTTCTTTTTGCAACACAAAATTGATACTGGAAATCTTTTATATCAATCAAAAGTACCGATTGGAGAAAATGAAACAGCTGGCGAATTATATAATCGAATGAAAATGGTCGGTGCTGATTTGGCTTTAAAGACAGTTCAAACCGTTGAAAGCGGAAATTACACGCCGCAAGAACAAAACGATACAGAAGCGACTCATGCACCTAAGATTTTTCACGAGACTTGTCAAATCAACTTTGACCAACCTACGTTGAATGTTCATAATTTCATTCGAGGAATGAGTCCTTATCCGACGGCTTGGACAATACTTGAGGATAAAAAATTGAAAGTATTCAAGACTTTAAAAATCATTGAAGCACACGATCACGAAATTGGTTCGTTTCATAGTGATAATAAGAAACAACTCAAAATCGCTACTCAAGACGGTTACATTGATGTTTTAGAATTGCAATTACAAGGAAAAAAACGAATGATGACTCGTGATTTTTTGAATGGTTTTAAGTTTTAATTATCTAAGCATCGGATGCCTTTAAAGGTATCCGATGCTTGAATTTTAATTATTTACTGATGTTACACAAGTTTGATGTCCCTTTGAGACAATCTGTTTATAGACTACCTCTAACGAGGTGTTTTAATATTGCGT
>CAZMEH010000116.1:0-4759 GCA_964564885.1 uncultured Saprospiraceae bacterium
GACCGCTTCGCTGAGAGAGGAGAGACCGCTTCGCTGAGAGAGGAGAGACCGCTTCGCTGAGAGAAGAGAGAACGCTTTGCTGAAAGAAGAGAGACCGCTTTGCTGAAAGAGGAGAGAACGCTTTGCTGAGAGAAAGAGACCGCTTCGCTGAGAGAGGAGAGAGATACAACATATAAAACATTAATCTCTTTGACTATTTTTGCAAAAAATATAATAGTTTGAACAAAAAATAGCATTTATAAGCTATTGAAAATCAAATATTAGTGAGCAGGTGACTTAAAGTAATCTGCTCACTTTTGCAGAAATTATCAAAGAGCCAAAAATTAATCTCTCTTCTCTCAGCGAAGCGGTCTCTCCTCTCTCCTCTAAAAATATTTTTTCAAGAAAAATTTGCATTTCACCGAGATTAGAATTAACTTTGAAAAACAAAGTACTTTCAATATGCAAGATACAGAAAATCACTTACAAACATTATCGGAGATAAAGAGCTTGATGGAACGTTCCTCAAGGTTTATCTCATTGAGCGGACTATCAGGAATTGCGGCAGGAACATTTGCTTTAATCGGCGCATGGGCAGCTAATTATTTTGGTGGAATTCCGTTTTTACAAGAATATACCCTTGATCCGGGAATGACTGCTACGGAATTCGATTTATTCCTTCTACTAGATGCCTTGATTGTTTTGGTCTTAGCGGTGGGTTTTGGAATTTTCTTTACCGCACGTAAAGCAAAACAAGCGGGCTTAAATGTTTGGAATAAAACAACTGAGCGATTACTAATTAATTTAATGTTGCCTTTAATTGCTGGCGGTATTTATTGTTTGATCTTATTATTCAAGTATAATGATATTAGCCTAATTGCACCTACAACGCTGATATTCTACGGTTTAGCATTAATTAATGCGAGTAAATACACACTTAATGATATTCGTAATTTGGGTATTTTAGAAGTGATGCTTGGCTTAATTGGCACTTACTTTATAAATTATGGTTTGTTGATTTGGGCAATTGGTTTTGGTATTTTGCATATTTTGTATGGATTGGCGATGTACTTTAAATATGAGCGAAAAGCTAGTTAATTGACAATGTTCTAAGTGTTTGCGCAGGAACGAATGTAGTTAGATGACATAAATAAAGGTTTTTCATTCTTCTTTGTTGTGTTTAATCTTGGAGTTTTATCTACTTTTGCAGCCTATTACGTAAAAAAATATTAGTTTTTAAAAAATTGTATGAAAAAAGGCATTATAGCAAATCTTAATAAATCGTTTGATAATCGGGTTCGATTAGGCATTATGGCAGTGCTTATCGTCAATGATTGGGTAGAGTTTAAACAATTGAAAGAGGTGTTAGGTGTGACTGATGGTAATTTAGCGAGCCATATTACTGCTTTAGAAAAAAAGGATTTGATAGAAATCAGGAAAATGTTTGTTGGTAAAAAACCGCAAACTTCTTATAGAATAACGATGGTTGGTCGAAAGGCTTTTAAAGAACATTTAGATGCACTTGAAGCGTTGATACATATGAAAGGTGACTAGCTATTTTTTTTGCACTTCTACTTTGAATTTCAAAGAACTTTCTATTTTATTAAAAATGATCTGCAAATGAAAAAGGAAATCATAGAAAACGGACTATTCGTAATCGGCATTATTTTGTACAATATCTTCTTTTGGGAAGAACAAATGGGCTTGAATACTTTACTTTTCACCTTGTTTGTGATTGGTAGTTTATTCTATCTCAATCCAGAAAGTAGATATTCTACTATTGCTAGATTAACCGCATTAGGAACATTATTTACAGCATTGATGGTAGTTATTTTCAATTCTCAATTTAGTAAAGTCGTTCATATTTTGTCTTTGATGACTATGATTGGTTTTGTTCATCAGCGAGAATTACGTTTTCTGTGGTATGGACTTTTATTAGCACTTATCAACCTATTTTCAACGCCAATTAAATTGATAAAAAAGGTCAAAGCGATACAGTTTGGTAAAGGTAAATCACTGAAAAAAGTTGGTCGATTTATCAAATTAGGAATATTACCTATGTTTTTTGTTGGTTTATTTTTCATCTTTTATGCAGTTGCAAATCGCAATTTTGCCAGACGTTCCTCCGATTTTCTTTACGAAATTGGTCTATTTTTTAATGGCTGGGATTTTGGTTTTAATGAGCAGAGGATTTTATTTTTCATTTGCAGTGTATTTATAATTGGCGGTTTATTTTGGAAAGTTCAACCTGAATGGCTCGTTCGCCTTCAATCTAATCACAAAGATGATATTATTAGAAACCGAAAACGCTACAAATCTAATGGCTTTTTCAAGCCCTCTCCTATCGGTTTGAAAAATGAATATCGTTCTGGTTTGATTATGTTGGTCGCTTTAAATTTGTTGACTTTAACGGTAAATGTCACCGATGTTCAAACGACTTGGATTGGTTTTTCCACGATCAACCCTTATGATATTTCTCACGATGTTCGTTTTGGCGCATACGTTTTGATATTTACGATTTTGATGGCAATCGCTGTTTTATTGTTTTTCTTTCGTAATAATTTGAATTTCTATTCTAAAAATAAAGCACTCAAAATTGCTGCATTGGTATGGATTATTCAAAATATGGTGCTTGCTTTTTCTGTCGCATTACGCAATATCAAATACGTTAATCATTATAGTTTGACTTACAAACGAATTGGCGTTTTCATCTTTTTAGCTTTAGTATTATATGGTTTGGGAACAGTTATTTTCAAAATAAACGAAAAGAAAACGGCTTACTATCTTTTCAAAAACAACGCTTGGAGTTTATATATCGCACTAATTTTACTGACTAGTGTCAATTGGGATACGATGATTACGAAATATAATCTAGGATTAGAAAAGACTGCTACACCTGATTACAGATACTTAGTCGTCGATTTGTCTGATAAAAACTTGCCTATTATTTATAATAATATTGACTTATTTGAAAATGTTTTTTACTATCGTTATTCTTATGACTTGCAAACAGCCATCAATACGAAAGAATATAAGTTTAAGCGTAGGAAAGAAAATCAATCTTGGCTTTCTTGGAATTATGCGGATCACAATACCCTGTTATACCTCAATCAACATCAACTAGCAGATTAACTCCGTTTTGTGTAGCTCTGAAACTTGCTTTTGGAGTTGCACTCTTTTTTGAAATTCGGTTTTAAAATTTCCAAAAACTTTCCAAGTCTGGAAGACTTTGCACGTTGGCTATTCTCTATTAGACTTGTTACCCTTTAACAAGTCTATTATTAATATTCAAAATCAACCAATAAAAAAGCTAGATATGGAATATTCCATATCTAGCTTTATCTTTTATTGAAATCGTATTGTTTTAGCAGTACTTATCAAAAACCATTTTAAGGTGTCCACTAATCATGTCAGCGTTCGCTCTTTCGATATGGTGACGTTCCAAAAAATGTACTAACTTACCATCTTTGAACAAAGCCATTGAAGGTGAAGACGGAGGATAAGGAATAAAATACTCTCTTGCTTTCTCTGTTGCTTCTTTATCTACACCAGCGAATACTGTTACTAAATTATCAGGTCTTTTATCTCCTGTTAATGCGTCAATTGCTCCTGGACGAGCATATTTTGCAGCACAACCGCATACAGAATTCACAACAACTAAAGTTGTTCCTTCTTTATTTGCCATCATATTGTCAACATCGGCAGAAGTCCTAAGACTATCAAAGCCAGCATCATTCAGCTCTTGACTCATTGGTGCAACTAAATCTAATGGATACATACTTCTATATTTAAATTAAATGATTATCAAAATAATTGTATTCAACATCGAAGTTTTTTTAAAACTTCCTCTATAAAACCACAAAAATACAGTTTTTGTTTAATAGACTTGTTATCCTTTACAGAATATGACGCTAAAATCTAGGTTTTTCATTCTAAAAGTCTCTTTTAGATGTATATTCGTTAGAGGATAATAAGTCTAAATAGATGTCGTTTAATTTTAACGGGTTTCAAATAAACAAAGTTCCCTTTATAGTGTTTCTCTGATAAGTACACACTAAAAATATTCAATCATGAACGTTTTATTTTATATCGCCGTAACGATCGGTACATACATTACAATGGAATTTATCGCTTGGTTCGCGCACAAATACATTATGCACGGCATTTTGTGGGTTTGGCACGAAGACCATCATAGACCTCATCACGAGAAAGAAGGCTTTTTTGAAAAAAATGATTTATTCTTTTTAGTATTTGCCGTTCCTAGCGCATCTTCCTATATGGCTGGCGCATTGACACCTCATTTCTGGTTAACATTTGTTGGTATTGGAATTTCTCTTTACGGTTTGACTTATTTTTTAATACACGATGTTTATATACATCGCCGTTTCAAATGGTTCAAACAATTGGATAATAAGTATTCAAGAGCGATACTAAGGGCGCATGGTGCTCATCATTCAAAAAACACCAAAGAAGATTGTGAAGATTTTGGTTTACTTGTCGTTGATGACAAATATTTCAAATCTCGTAAGGATCGCATGTAATTTTTTACACAACTGGTGATTGACTGAAACGTTTGATGTCCTTGATACATCAAACGTTTGGTTTAAGTAATAATCTTTATATTTTTTCAAAAAAACATAGATAACCATGAACTTGTTTAAGAACTCATGCTAAAACTATTGATAAACGCTTGATTTTCAAGACGAAACTCATTTTTATTTCGGTAGCTTTGGCTCCCAAAATAAAAATAGCTGAAGTATTGGAATATCAATGGTTTATC
>CAZMEH010000117.1:0-11263 GCA_964564885.1 uncultured Saprospiraceae bacterium
GTTCATAAAAAATACTACGATGAAAAAATTACTTATTATTTTAATTATACCATTCTTATTTGCAAGCTGCGATGACGGCGTATCTCCAGATGAAACAACAGAAGGTACAGTAGATTTAAATTTTAAAGCATTTTACGATACGGATAATTTGGTTTTAGGTGATTTTTATGATTATCCAGATGGAAATGGAAGTAAAATAAATTTCACTAATTTGACCTTTTATATTTCTGATATTAAACTGGCTGATGATGTAAGTATTTCAGATGCCGTTATATTTGACTTTAGTAAAAATCACTCCTCAGCAGCAACTGCGCCAAACGGAGAAACTAAAAGTATAGAAGACGTAGCGTCTGGTGATTATGAAAAAATTGAATTTGGAGTTGGTATCAATGCCGTTTTGAACGCAACAAATCCGGCTGATTATAACAGTACAGAAGCGCTTAGCCAGACTGCGATGTATTGGGATTGGAGAGGAAGCTATATTTTCGTTATGGTAGAAGGTAACCTTGACACCGATGGCGATGGAGCAGGTGATGTCCCGTTTGTGTATCACATGGGTTCTGATGCTTTATTTAGAGATGCTAGTTTTTCAATGCCAATTACGGTTGAAAGTGGTGGAACGACTACCGTAAACTTTGAAATTAATACAAAAGATATCTTTGTAACAAGTAGCGGAGCATTTGATATTGAAGCGGCACAAAGTTCTCATTCAGGTGTAGACGATGAAGTAGTTGCACAAGAAATTATGACGAATATAACCGCTGCAATAAAATTGAAGTAGAAGAGAATTTATACTTATAACTCATTCATAAGGCAGATCGTTGCTCTGCAATTGCAAAAAAAAGGGATACTCTATTTACAGAGTATCCCTTTTTGTTTACATATTTGTAAACTCAGTTAGATATTTTTTGGTTAAAAACCAATGAATATCATTACGGTTAAATAAACAGAAACAATCAATCCCAAGAGGATTAACCAAAAGTTTTTGTCTTTATAGAATTCTTCTCTTTGCTCCAATAAAATAACGGACAAGTGAGACATGAAAACTAGATATATAAAGCCTAAAGCTACCATAAGCAATGTGGATTAAGGATAACGTTTAATATATTCTAATCTCTTAGTTTAAAATGGTTTTTGTTCTTGTTTCTATATATGTAGATAGGAAAAGTATGGGAAACGTTGCATCGACTTTCAACTTTTTTCATTATTCATTCAATTGATTTTTTTATCTCAATGAACTAGAAACTTGATATTGATAAAATATCCAAATATATTTCACTGGTTTTTAGTCATTTAAATGTCTAAATTATATCTTTCGTCTTTTACTTAATGCCACATTATTACCATATTTTAATCTAAGACAATCACTTAATTTTCTTATCTTTGAAGTGCAAATTGTGTTGTTTTAAGAACTCAAATAGGTTTTGACAACTCATTAATTGTAAATAATTTGGAACCGTCAATCTATCTAAATGTCTAACTTTGTAGTATCTGCTAGAAAATACCGTCCGATGCGATTTGATGAAATCGTTGGGCAAGAGCATGTTTCACAGACACTCAAAAATGCGTTTAAAAACAACCATTTGGCTCACGCATTTTTGTTTTGTGGTCCAAGAGGTGTTGGAAAAACGACAAGCGCAAGGATTTTGGCGAAGGTGCTGAATTGTGAAAATGTAACGGAAGATTTTGAACCGTGTAACAAATGTGGTTCTTGTGAATCGTTCAATAATAATGCTTCTTTCAACATAACGGAACTTGATGCTGCATCTAATAATAGTGTAGAACACATTCGAGCATTAATTGAACAAGTTCGTTTTCAGCCGCAACAAGGACGTTTTAAGATATATATTATAGATGAGGTTCATATGCTTTCACAGCAAGCATTTAATGCTTTTTTGAAAACATTAGAAGAGCCGCCAGCCTATGCGAAGTTCATCTTAGCTACAACAGAAAAGCACAAAATCATTCCAACTATTCTTTCTCGCTGTCAGATATTTGATTTCAATAGAATTCAAATACCTGCAATGGTAGAACATTTGGAAGGCATTTGTAAAGAAGAAGAAATTACAGCAGAAAAAGATGCTTTGCACATTATCGCTCAAAAAGCTGATGGCGCATTGCGTGACTCGTTGTCTATATTTGATAGAATTGTAAGTGCATCAAACAAAACGATTACTTACGATGATGTTATCCGAAATTTGAACGTACTCGATTACGATTATTTTTTCAAATTGTTGGATAATATGTTGGCGGAAAATGTCGGTCAAGTCTTATTGACTTTTGATGATATTTTGCGCAAAGGATTCGACTCTAGTGTTTTTATCAATAGTTTTGCAGAACATTTCAGAAATATATTAGTTAGTAAAAACCATAAGACTTTAGCGTTACTCGAAGTTGGCGAATCGCTAAAAGAACGTTATCAGGCACAAGCTCAAATTGCGCCGATGTCTTTTCTGTTAGCTGCGCTTAATTTAGCGAATGAGTGTGATGTGAATTATAAAATGGCACGCAACAAGCGTTTGCATGTTGAAATGTCATTGATAAAAATGGCTTATTTGAATAGAGCGATTAGTGCTTCAAAAAATCAAGTAACTATAGCAGCACCAGCACCAGTTGCGGCTCAAACTATTCAAAAAAAAAACACTAATGACGCCAGTGTAACTAAGGAAGTTGAACCGGTTTATACTGCAACGCCTTCGGAAAATGGTCAATCTCCTACAACTACAACGCCTTCATCAAAGAAAAAAACTACTTTAAAATCTACGGATACAGTCAGTTTTAGTACTTCCATATTGTCGATTGAAGCTGATATTGCAAAAGAAGAAAAGGAAAAGGCTAATATTGAAAAAACACCACTAACGCTTGAAAATCTAAATAAATTCTGGCAAGAATATACCAAAGGCATTCAATCTCAATCGGTGAAGTCTGCGTTTAAAACGGCTGTTTTAGGACTAAATAATGATGATGTTACGGTAAAAGCGTCTAGTAATTTTACGAAAAGCTCGATTCAGGGCGAACGAAAAGTATTGGATTATTTAAAACAGCAATTCCGTAATAAAGAACTTATTATTACGGTAGTTATAGATGATATCATTGCAGCAGAACATGCTAAAAAGGTAGAAGCTAAACGACCAATGACAGATAGAGAAAAGTTTGTTAAAATGGGAGAAGCTAATCAATTAATCTATGATTTAAGAAAACGACTTGACTTAAGACCTGACAGCTAGAGCGTTATAAAATGCTCTAAGAAAGTGACTTATTGATTTATTTTCATACGAATCTACTAATTTGTTCATTCAATTAAGTGCTGTTCTCTCATCTAATCTGACCGTTCACACTCATTTTCAACCGCTTCACTCATTCTTGCTTGCGCTGTGTTATTATTACTTGCATCTTGTAGTCATGATCATTCAGGAATATTTAACCTTTAAACATAAAACATAACCATAACATAAAACAGAAGGTAGCTAATACAAAAAGCACAGACGTTGTAACCATAACATAAAACAGAAGGTAACCAACAACCAAAAGCATAGAATTAATTATAACCAAAACAATAAGAACATTAATCCTGAATGTTAACAGAAAATTTAAGACAGATCACAGCAATGTGTTCTGTTTTTTTTTGTAAAAATGTGTAACTTGCGATACATCAATGCACAATTATTAACATTAAATCTATGTGGCAAGTCATCATCAATCCATCAGCAGGTAACGGGAAGGCAGGAAAACAATGTAAAAACATTGAAGCAGCACTCAGAAAGGAAAACATGGACTTTAAAGTTCATCACTCAGAACGAGCCTTGCACTGCACAGAATTGGCAAAATCCCTGATAGAACAAGGCGAAAGAAAACTCATTGGCGTTGGAGGTGATGGGACAAATCACGAGATTGTCAATGGGTTGATGCAACAAAAAGTTGTTCCGAGCAATGAAATTACTTATGGTTTTATTCCCGTCGGAACAGGCAACGATTGGGTGAAAACACATAATATTCCCAAAAATATCACTAAAGCCGTCCAAGTTATAAAAGCAGGCAAAACAACACTTCAAGATATTGGTCTAGCCAAGTTTCATCGAAATAATCAGCCAGAACAACGCTATTTTGTTAATGTAGCAGGCATGGCTTATGATGCGCATGTTGGAGAGGTTGCGCACAATCAACGGAAAAGAATCACCAATGCATTATATTATCATGTATTAATATTCAAGTGTTTATTTGAATACGTGAGTAAACAAGCTCGGATTATTTTGGATGGAAAAGAAGTAGCCAATCAACATTTTTATACAATCAATGTAGGTTTATGTAAATACAGCGGCGGCGGAATGCAGTTTGTTCCTCATGCGGAGATTGACGATGGGCAATTTGCGGTTACATATATTGACAGTATTCCAAAACTTAAAGTAATTGTTTCTACGCATTATCTCTATGGTGGAAAAATCGCAAAATTTAAACATGCTAAGCTTTTCAAAGCAACAGACATAAATGTAGAAGCTGTTGATGATGCACCTACTTTGCTTGAACTTGATGGAGAATTTGTTGGTGAAACGCCTGTAGAATTTGAAATTATACCAAAAGCATTGAAAGTGATTGTAGGTAGCAGGTAGTAGGTGGTTTGCGGTTTGCAGCCTGTCCCGAAACCTCGGAGGTTTGTAGTTTGCAGTTTTTAAGCGAAGCTTAAAATATTTACGAGACAATTAGTCTGCCAACTGAAAACTGCCAACTACAAACTAAAAACAACTATTTCAAATACTTACTAATCTCTTCACCAACGCTATAGTATTTCAGGAAATTGCCAAATGGTTTGCGATTACGTTTAGGTTTATGAACTCGATCGACTTTTTTTCTACTATTGACAATCAACAAACCAATACCTCTAGCCTTCAACACTTGAATGAAAGGTTTTTGTAAACGTTGGTCAATCATTTCAAAACTATCCTTAGAAATTGCTATCCATTGCTCATCAGCTTTGTATAATAGAACTTGTTTAAAAACATCCATCGTTTGATTAATGTGCATTTTTCTAGTGAAAATAGCAACTAATACAGTCAAAATAATCCAACTATTAAGCACTAACATTAGCGCATACCTTGGCTCGTCAATATTTTTAAACACAATCAAGACAGCAAACAGAAAAGTAGCAATAGAACCATAGTAAGCACTGTTTTTTACCCAAAGGATATTATCGAGCCTTGGCTTAATATTATGAAGTGTTTTGAAAGACTTAGCTTCCATTGAAGCGACAAAGGTTCCGCCAATTATTCTTTTTCTGAATGCGAGTAAGCCATCAGCCCGTTTTCCTTTTTTTGTGCGAACTTCAATTTTATTCCAAATGCGCCCACGTTTTGCACGCCATTTGTAGTGACTGACCATATATTCTAATGCAACATTTTGGACAGTACGTTCGATGAGTTGTTTAGCCATTGGTTGATAGTGATTTGGAAATCAAAGAATAAAACTCAATTAATTTTGTTAATAAAGATTATTAAAGTGGTTAAAAGTAGAATAATTTGTGTGAAGAACCCAAATCAAGAAATATAAGGTGGCACAAAGTTCAAACTTATATCATTTAATATAGTATATTTCATAATAATTGGTGAATTTAAACCATTCTTTTAAAATAAAGTTATTTCTAAAATAAGTTTTTTAACAGTTTTCGTTTAGGCTTTTATTAAAATTGTCAACGAACTATAAAATATTAAAAATGAAAACTCGCTTGCTATTATTATTTACGTTATTACTAGTTTCGGTTTCTACTGTATTTTCGCAAAACAATACTATTCTTTACGATAAGTTTGATAACACATCTTATGGTTGGACAGAGTCGAATACATCAGATAATCGATATGATATTTATAATGGAAATTACACCATTCAACACAAAACTATAACGGACCGTGCTTATACTGCGATAGATGGTCGCATGAAATTAGGTGCTGATTTTGAAATGTCTACCAACCTTACTCATGTTAGTGGAGAGACAGAATACGCTACTGGTTTGATTTTTGGTGGAAAAAATGCTAGTAATCATTATAGTTTTGCTATAACATATACGGGTTATTTTCGATTGAGTAAGGTAGAAAATGGAGTTTATGTAGATATTATGAAATGGACTGAAAATGCTGCTGTTACTAAAGGAACAGGTTCAATGAATAAGTTATCTATTATTAATAAAGGAAATTATATTTACTTCTATGTTAATGATAAACATGTTCACAGTGAATTGAACTTGCCTTTATTCGGTACTCAAATAGGTTTTGATTTATACAATAAACAAACGATTAATGTTGATGGTATTTGGGTATTAGGCGAAAAATCTAATAATATTACGACCAAAACAGAGGAAGTTATTTTTGAAGATTTGTTTAATAATAACGCAAAAAACTGGCCCAATAAAATGCAGGGAGGCGTTGACATGTATATGAGAGGTGGAAAATACTATTTTCATCATAAGCGCAACGAAAGTGCTTGGATGACCAATCAGCAGATGGCAATTGATGAAAGCCGAGATTTTTATGTGGAAGCTTCTATTCAGAAAATAAGTGGAGAAGAAAATTATGGTCATGGACTGATTTGGGGCTTTAAAGATTGGAAAAATTACTTTTCATTCAATACGACTTCGACTGGTTTTTTTAGGGTTTCTAAAGAGGAAAACAATGAATGGACAAATATTAAAGGCTGGACTGTTTCAAGCGCAGTTAATAAAGGAAATCGTGCAACGAATGTTTTAAAGATGGCAAAGGTTGGCAATATGTTGAAATTCTATATTAACGGAGACCTTGTTTTTGAAACAAACTATGAAAGAATGTTTGGTGATAGAATTGGTTTTGAAATTCATAAACGCCAAGAATTAGCCATTGATTATCTTAAAGTAGCTTACACCGGAACGAAAAGTGTTGTTACTCGAAACACGCCTCCTGTCATTATCATCACTGAACCGTCAAACACTAGAGACTTTAATATAGTTAAAGCAACAACGGTTCGAGTGGCAGGAAAAGCAATAGACAGCGATGGAATTTCATCAGTAACGATTAACGGTAAATATGCAACGGTTTATTCAGATGGTTCTTTTTCAAGTAGTATTTCTGTTAACGGAAGTCAAGTTGTTACTGTTATAGCAAAGGATAAAAAAGGTTTATCTTCTAATAAAAATTTCTCTATAACGGTTCAGCAGCAAACAGATATCACGGATAACGTTGATCCTATTACTGAAAAAATACAAAAGCGATTAGCATTGGTTATCGGAAACGCAAATTATACTGGCGCAGGCTCATTAAAGAATCCTGTGAATGATGCCCGTTCAATGAAAATAGCGCTGGAGGAATTAGGTTTTGATGTTTTAAAATATGAAAATTGTGATCAACGTATGATGAAACGTGCGATTGATGAGTTTGGTAAAGAATTAGTGAATTATGATATTGGGTTTTTCTTCTATGCTGGTCACGGACTTCAAGTAACAGGCGCAAATTATCTTATCCCTGTTGACGCACAATTGCAAAATGAAAACGATGTAGAATATGACTGCGTACGTGCTGACCGTGTGATGGCTAAGATGGAAACCGCTAATGCAAAAACAAATATTATTGTCTTAGATGCTTGTCGTAATAATCCATTTGAACGTAGTTGGGCACGTAGTACAAATGGTAGTGGTTTAGCATTTATGAATGCGCCACAAGGTTCATTGATTGCTTATGCGACTGCGCCTGGAAATACGGCTGCGGATGGTGAAGGAAATAATGGCTTGTACACTTCTTCGTTATTAAAGCATATCAAAACACCAAATATTGGTATAGAGTCTGTTTTCAAAAAGGTAAGACAAGATGTAATTAAATCATCAGGAGGTCAACAAACACCTTGGGAAAGTACTTCTTTAACAGGTGATTTCTATTTTAAAAAGTAAAATAGAACTCCCGATAAATCGGGATGAGAGAAGCCAGATTGTGCGCTTCGCTTACGGAGAGATCGCCTTCGGCTGAGAGATAAAAGAAAAGAGGTTGAGTTCATTTCAATGAACTTAACCTCTTTTTTGTTTTAGGAATAAAGTAAATAGTGTCTTGTCTCTCAGCGAAGCGGTCTCTCAATGAGCGAAGCGAATGGTCTGACTTCTCCCGATTCTTATCGGGACAGCCAAAGGCGGTCTAAAAAAAAGTGCCAAGCCTCAATAGCTTGGCATGAAATTGTACCCAAAGTTTATGTTTTCGCTCATTTCTGAACAAAGCTAGACTGATGTTTAACCAAAATATTCCGTGGTACAATAACTTTAGTCCACGTCTTATATTTTTTAAGTTCTATCATCAATTTAACCTTGAATAATAAGACGGAGGATTGAAGTATCATTATTTATAAAAAATGGAACGTTAATCTCAAAGAAAACATATTCAATTTTCCTATTATTGTATAATCATATTTATATTGTACGAATATGTATAGTGCTTAAATTTGAATAATTTAAATTTGATTAAATGTATAAAATTATCGTGCTATTGATTTTGGTTTAATAGGTTTATGAAACGCTTTTAGTGAAAATATAGAGAACTAAATCCAACGATATAATAATATATAGTGCAGTATGAAACCTTTTTAGTCAGATAGGTTGTTAATTTTCTATCTTTGTTCTTAATACTGAAAAGGAGATAAATAGAGGAGTAATTTTTTTATTAAAATCCATTTTCAAAAAACTATATAATAATGGCATCAAAACGTCAAAGTCAAGTAGCAAGCGTTATTAAACGTAATTTTAGCATAGTATTGCAGCAGGAAGGGTCTTATATTTATGGCGCTCAAGCACTTGTCACGGTTACAAATGTTCTGGTTACACCTGATATGGGCGAAGCAAAAATTTACTTGAGCGTTTTTAACGCAGAAGATAAACAAACAGTTATTTTAGAAATGGAAGACAACATGGGAAGGCTCAAGCAACAGTTGGCTCACCGTATTCGTAAGCACGTTCGTAGAGTTCCAAGTCTTCAATTTTTCTTAGATGACACGCTAGATGAGATGTATCGAATCAATGAAGTGTTAAATAGAATCAACACAGGAGAAACTGATTTTGAAGTTTAAAAAATCAGACTAAGGGTCGGATGCCTTTAAGCCTGCCTGTCGGCAGACAGGGCGTCCGACCTTTAAAATTATACTTATTTCGCTTAAATCTTACCTTCATACATGAATTTACCATTTAAAATAGCTAGCCAATATTTATTTACGGATAGATTTTTTAGCAAAGAAGGATTTATCACTAATGCTATTCTAAGCACATTAGCCTTAGTTTTACTAACGATAGATGTTCGTTACGGCGTGCCTATTTTAATCATTCAATTACTACCTTTTCACTTTGTAAAAAACACGAAACTCGATTTAATCATCAAAGGAGGAATCGGTCTTTTGCTTTTATTAGCAGGCTATTTAGAGTTACCGTCCTATGTTGAAATCTTGCGCTATACCATTATTGGCTTAAGTTTATTTGGTTTAGTACAATACTATAGTAAATACAAAAAGCTGAGTATTCGGAATTTACTTTTTCTTATACTGACGATTTTCTTATTATTCAATTCCTACTGGGTCGGTGTGCTTTTTTACATTTTAAGCTTATTTATTCATCAACTATTTAAAGGCAAAAAGAACGCTGTTCATGTTATTTCAAGGATTTCAGTGTTAGGAATTTCAGTTGGAACGGCTGCGCTTATTTTGGTACTTTCTGTTTTTAATGGTTTTGAAGATTTGATTATTAGCCTTTTTGACGCATTTAATCCTGATGTAAAAGTAACGGTCGCAGAAGGAAAAACCTTTCATGCAGACTCCAGCCAAATAGCTGAATTAGTCGCACTAGATGAGATTGTTGCTGTTTCCCAAACGATAGAAGAAGTTGCTTTTTTTGAATATGAGGGCAGTCAAAATTTTGGAATTGTCAAAGGTGTAGACAAGTATTTCAAAACTGTTTCTAATGTAGATTCTAACCTAAGAAGAGGCGTTTATGGACTTGAAAAAGATGATGTATTTTACGCTGTTTTGGGTTCAGGAATGGAACATAAATTAGCTGTAAATGTTGAAAATCGTTTAAATACGCTCAATATTTATATGCCCAAACGACAAAGAACGCCAACTTTAGCGAATGCTTTCAAAAAGCGTTTTGTTTATCCGATTGGTACATTTGCCATTCAACAAGAATTTGACGACCAATATATTTTAGTCGATTTAGGTTTTGCTAGAGAATTATTATCCTATGAAGACGAAGTAAGCGCATTAGAAATAAAAATAGATGAAAACGCCAATCAAAGTAAAGCAATCACCAAAATTGAAAAAATTATGGGTGAAGAATACGAAGTTAGAAACCGTTACCAACAAAATGAAGCCTTTTTCAAGTTGATGAATGTGGAGAAATGGATTGGTTTTGCGGTGCTTAGTTTCACCTTGCTTTTAGTTTCCTTTAATATGGTTGGAGCACTTTGGATGCTTGTTCTCGAAAAGAAAAAAGATATTGCTATCTTAAAATCAATGGGAACGCTCGAAGGTAGAATTCAAAAAATATTCCTTTATAAAGGATTACTTTTAGCATTAATCGGCGGGTTAGTTGGTGTTTATATTGCGCTGATATTTTACTTCTTCCAACAGCAATTTTCTATTATACAATTAGCTGGTAGCGCAAACCTACTCGTTGATGCTTATCCTATTAGCTTACGTTCTTTAGACTTTATGCTTGTATTCATAACAGTAGTATTCATTGGAATATTAGCCGCATGGTTGCCATCTATTCGAGCAAAAAAGGTCAGTCCGATGATGCGAGAAGCTTAGTTTTGATTGACGATTTTAGATTTGCGAATTACGATTGCTCCGCTCTTCGGTGGGTACAATAGAATATTACAGATGAGAAACTACGGCGAATCAATAATGAATTTTTGTAACTATTTGATTACAATTTTTTTGCAATCTAAAATCGTAAATTAAACAGGCTATGAATAGAATCCTATTTTCAATACTACTCATTTCCTTATCTTTCATACAATGTCAATCGACAAAATCCACCATTGCACCAAATACCAATACCGAAGAGAAAATATACAAATTTCCAGAAGAATGGGTCGGTGAATGGGAAGGTCAACTGAAAATTTACAACGCCAAAGGTAAAACTACAGAAATCTATATGGGTTTGAAGCTTTTACCGCTCGGATATGATAAATATACTTTTGTCATTACTTACGGAGCAGGCGAAGAAAAGCAAGAACGCATTTATGAAATTTATCCAAAAGATACAGTAGTTGGTCATTAT
>CAZMEH010000118.1:0-6620 GCA_964564885.1 uncultured Saprospiraceae bacterium
GATTCCTAAACCACCTTCGGCTTTTTTATTAATACTTGATTGATAAAAACGATTAAAGATATTCGGTACATCTTGAGATTACGCACTATAACTTTATGGTTCTTTGGCAAATTTTGCCAAACTCAAATAAATTCTGATTTCCGTAGCGGCTGTCTTTAGCTGCCGTAACCGTTTCAAGACTTTACGGCAGCCGAAAACAGCGGCTACGGACAAAATTTTGTCAAACAACCCACTTTATTTATGCACAATAATTTTCTCTACGAAACTAAACCCTTCACTTTGGTATTTCAAAATATAAATACCGTCGTTCAAATCACCTAAATTGAGTTCAATCGCTTTGCTATTTTCTTCAATATTATAATTTTGCATCAATTGTCCCGCAATATTAAAAATGGAAATGATTGCTGGGTTTTCATTCACTTCATCAAACCAAATCATGAGTTTATCCACAACCGGATTTGGATACACCCGATACGTTTGAAAGTCTGTTCTATCCGTTTTAAAATTCCAAATTTCTGACCAATGCAGCATGCCTTCAGTATCTATTTGTCCGACTCGCCAATAATATTTTTCGTTATTTTCTAATCCCAATATGCCAAAACTATTCATAGAAATATCCGGGAAATCTAAGAAAATCGTGCTAAAATCAGCGATTTTTGAAAATTGTAATCGATATGCTTCGGCACAAATTTCAGCTTCCCATCGCATCTGAAAAGTAGTTGGTGAAAAAGTCGAATCGTTGGGCGGAAAACTTAATTTCGGCGGATTATTATTAATCCAAAATAACGATCCATTTTGAACGGCGATGTCAATAATTGCGGTTGGGTCTTCGTAGGTGAAATTAATGATACTTGTATTCCAAATTAAATCGGAATAGCAATCTTTGTTTGCTGTAAAACGCAGCCATAATATCGTATCGGAAGTAATGCTCAATAAATTATTTAGGTTTTCTGTTGTCCATTCGATGTTGATATTGCCGCTGTTTTCATTGACATTCATATCAAAAATCGTATCGGTGAAATCCAAAAATTGCATGGCAATATTATCGTAATTTAATTCTAATTCAAATGCTTGAATCTTAATTAAGTTTTCCAAAATTATGGGAACAGAAAGGGTGTCGGAATAAGTCAAGGTGTCGCCTGTTCGGACAAAAATCGTTGGTAAATTGATGGTTGTAAAAGTCAACGTATCTGACCAATACAAATCATTTTGCGAATCCCAGCGCCCAACTCTCCAATAATAAGTGGTTGTGTGATTGAGTATAATATCGTTTAAAAAAGTATCTGTCAAATTCAAACTATCCAAAACCAAGTTGACAAAATTAGAATCTTCCGCAATTTGAAATTGATAATCAACCGTACAATTTACTGATTGCCAATCAAAATTAACGGTTGGTTCTACGTCTGTTTCTTCGTCAAAAGGAGCAATTAAAGTTGGATTGTCTCTATTCAAAAACTCGACAGTGCTATTTTGAAATTGCGTTGGACTTAGATTTTGGTTTGCTCGATAAGTGAAATCAGAAGCGGAAATATTCCAATCGAAAGGCGTCAAACAAGCAGAAATATTCGCAAATCGCAACATCACCAAAGTATCTTGAATAATAAATTGAGGAATCGTATCTTGCCAAAAAAAACCTAAAACACCATTATTATCCGTCACTTGAAGGGTACTGAAAATTGAATTATTAAATCCTAAAAATTGAATTTCGGTATTGTTATAATCTAAAAATAAATCGAATTCAGTGACGTAAAACGAGCTGTCAATTAGCATATGAATCTCCATGGTATCGGCGTAAGTTAGGAAGCTTTCTATTTCAATCGAAGTCGTGTAAATGCTTCCTGTCGTGAATTTCAGCGTATCGGACCAATACAAATCACCTAATAAATCTTCCTTTGCGACTCGCCAAAAGTAGGTCGTATTTGGCTGCAAATTTGTCAACCAAATGGTCGTATCCGTTTGGATAGAATCCAAAATTACTTGCGTAAATTGGTCATCTAAAGCGACTGCTAAATGATATTGAACTGCACAAGGAACTGGTTGCCAAACAATATCGGTGTATAAAAGTGTCGTATCATTATTCGTTGGTATCACTAAATTTGGAGCAGAATCATTAATAAAATAGACAATACTATTATCATAAAATGCATCAATATTTATGACCTCATTAATATGATAAAAATCACTGGTTGTGGTGTTCCAGGTTAAAGGCGTAGAACAACCTGATTTTCGGGCAAATCGCAATTGCAGCAAGGTATCACTTGCGATATTTGCTGTGCTTAAAAGCGTAGAATCGGAGGATTCCCACGAAATTTGAATCACACCGTTGGTATCTTGAACGATTACATTGGCAATAAAAGTTGTGGTATCAAAATAGCTCAAAAACTGAATGGAGGCGGTGTCGTAATTCAAGTTCAATTCGAAGGCAATTGTATTTTCTAAGCTGTCGATTTGAATTGGAAAAACGAAGGTATCGACTTGCGTAATGACATCATCGGTACGAATAAAAACTGGAAAAACAATTTCTGTCCGAAATTCCCAAACATCCGATAAATACAAGCTATCAACCGCATTATTTCGCCCAACTCGCCAATAATAAGTCGTGTCGCCCAATAAATTAATCGGTGTAAAAATGGTATCTGCGACCAACGTATCCACTTGAATATTGGTAAAATTGGCATCAAACGCCATTTGCACTCGATAATTATCAGAACAATCAATACTCGTCCAAGTCATTTCGGGACGAATAAAAACCTGTTCGCTGCTATCTAATGGAAAAATTAAATCAACGGAAAGTGTATCTAAAAAAATACCATCACCATCCTGAAAATTGGTAGGTAAAATAATATCATTATTAAAATAAAAATTGCTTGATTGACCAATCGTATCCCAATTAATAAAGCCGTTACAATTTACTTTTTTATAAAAAACAATTTCAAAAATGGTATCGGAAGGAAAAATAATCGGTGAGGTTGTCGCTTGCCACGAAAATTCTATTCGACCGTAAGTCGTGTCATTGATAAAAGTATTACTCGAAGGAAGGTTTAAAATATTTTGAAAATTTGGATTGGTGTAAGCTGTCGTATCAAAATCTATGGCTAAGTCAAAACCGCCTAAATATTCCGTATTTTCAATAGTTATTGGAATGATGATGGAATCTAAAAAAGTAAAAACTTCTTTTATTTCTATGCTTATGGTATCTAATAATTGTGTGGTAAAGCTTCGGTAAGGAGAAAAATATTCGTTGTCTAACTCATCAATTTTTGCGACTCGATAATGATGTGTAAACAGGGATTGCATGCCACCGACGGCTAAAACGGTATCTGTTAAAATAGTATCAACTAAAATCTGTGTGAAATTAGTGTCGGTCGCTAGTTGAAACCGATAGCCATTCATACAATCTAAATTATTTCCGTCCCATTGAAATAAGGTATTAATAGCAATATTACTGCTATTCGGACTGGGATAAACCAACGAAGGCTGCTCTTCCTTTAAGAAATAAAGTGTTCCATTTGTAAAATTAGAAGGGAGAATGACCCCTAAATTATCAGAAACTTGGAGAGTGCCTGTCCAATTAATCGGACGGTTACAAAACTCATTTTTTTTGACTAAGGTAATGGTAAATATCGTATCTGCTTGTGTGATCGGTGCGAGGTTAAACCAACCAATAATATAGGATGAGTCGAGTTGATTATATCCAAAACTACTCCCTGCTAATCCAGTTCTATCCACGATATCAATTAATGAAAATTGAGTGGTATCGAATTGGATAGACCCTGTAAATGAGCCAGCCTGAGAAACGCTATCCATATAAATATCAACCTTTAAAGTATCATTATAGGTGTAACTTTCTAAAAAGAAAATCTCTATATCTTGACCCTGGGATTTCGAGGTAAATCCAAGTATAAATAGATTAATTAAAATGAAATAAAGTAAAAATTTAGTTGGTAATCGATTCATTCTTTTTTAGTTTAAAATTCATTATTTAGTATTAATAACTGATAGCCGTCGAATTACGCCTTCACTCATTTTTTTTGCTGTTTGCCTTACTGCGAGGCGCAGTAAGCTGATTTCCGGTAAGACCGAAAAGCAGCAAAAAAGAATGGTTACGGCTACTTTCGACAAATTTCAAAGACTAAGTTCGCTAACTATCTATTTAGCGTTTTGTCTTTCAGAGCGGATGATCTTAAAATATATATCATTTTCAATCATGCTGCGTAACATCAGTTAATAATAAAAATAGCGACTGCTCCGATAAGAGCAGCCGCTAATACTTTAATCGATATTACGATTACTTACAAACTATTTTAATAACTCCATATTCACTCGACAGCTGTTTTATTTACTCAATAAAATAGATTTCGTCGCTGTATAAATCGCTTCACCATCATTAATCGTAATGGTATAAAGATACATCCCGCTTGGTAAATCACTTGCGTCCCAAGTCACTTGATGTATTCCTGCTGCATGATTGGCATTCACGATTTGATTAATCGGCTGACCTAAGCTGTTATAAGTTATGATGCTTACTTCCGCCGCGGTCGGTAAAGTATATTCAATCATCGTTGTGGCATGGAACGGATTGGGGAAATTACGAATTCCAATCTCTTCGCCATTGATAGTTATCAAGTTAGTTGATAACGTATTCATCGTTGGCATACTAACCACTACATTATCAATTGCCTCTGCGATATCATCTGCTAATTCAGATTCATTACTCAAGGTGATTGGATTGGCTACAAATTGAGCGGCATCATTAACCGTTGCATCAATGTAGAATAAAACATCACCCGTTGCTAAATCTAAGGTATTTGAACTGTACCAAGCGATTCTCAATTCGTCACTATTTACATGGTATTGAACTGCGGTATTGTTTCCTAATGCTACATTATGAATCGTCATTGTCGGAGGAATATTCATGACCATAGAAACCGCACCCAAGGCTTCTCCCTGTTCCATGCGTACTGGAATCATAATTCTATCCCCATCGTTTACCATCAAGCTACCGTTATTTTGAAGCGTCACTTTTGCGTTTTCCGCAGTATTCGGCGTGTAAGAACCATTGACATCACCCATTGCTAAGGCATAGATTTTTTGAGCCGTTGCATCAGCACCATTGACAGATAAGGTATTTGTACCGAAAGCCCAATCTCCTGCTGCAAATGTATTAATAGCCGTAACGAAACGCAATTGAACTTGTAAAGCATCGGCTACGGTAATCCCCGTCAAAGCACTAACATTAGAAGCATCTTCTTTTAACGCTACATTATTATCATAGCTAATCGCATTCAACGAACGCAAAAAGATAATCAACGCATCCGTAGAGTTGGTACCACCGTGTGTTTTGGTTGTCGTATAAGTAGCCGTGTAGGTTTCTAGGTCAAACAAATCTGTTAAAGTAAACATACCATCGTTGACGTTAGTTGTTATAATTTGTATATCATTTGCACCTGTCAACGTAATGTTTACATTACCCATCGGTGTTTCTGAAGCATTATCATAAACCAATGCTCCCGAATAATCATAACAAACATCTACATCAAGTGTGAAGGTCGTCGTAGAAGTTCCTTGACAGCCTGTTGTAGTGTTCACACCAATTACAGAAATCACCTCTCCGTCCGTTGTTGCTGTATGTGCATAAGTTGCCGTTGCACTTTGTGCTTGTGCTATTACCCCATCTATTAAAAATATATATTCATTTGCACCTGTTGCGTTGAACGTTACGGTATTCCCTGAACAAACTCTATTATCTGAATCATCAGACCCTAATGTTGGTATTGGTAAAGCGTTTACGGTTATCGTAACACCTGTACTTGTTGCAGAACAACCTGTAGCTGTATTCGTCACTTTTACGGTTACTACATCATTATTTACTAAAGTCGTTGTAGAAAACGTTGCGGTCGCACTTTGAGCTTGAACAGGAGTTCCATTCACAAAAAACTCGTATTCATTACCATCTGTTCCCGTGAAAGTTACATTATCACCTGCACAAATTCCGCCATTCGGTGCATTAGAATTTAAGGTTGGTGTTGGTAATGGATTGACCGTAATCGTAATCCCTGCACTTGTTACAAAACAAGTTGTCGTTGTATTCGTCACCTTTACCGTAACTACTTGCTGATCCGTTAAAGCAGTCGTCGAAAACGTTGCGGTTGCACTTTGTGCTTGTGCTTGAATTCCATCTACAAAAAACTCGTATTCATCCCCGCCCCCTGCCGTAAAGATAACATTCTCGCCGGGACAAATTGACGTAGGCAAGGCTGAAAACGTCACTGTTGGTAATGGATTTACCGTTGTGGTAATTCCTGTACTTATTGCAGAACAACCATTCCCATTCGTTACTTTTACCGTTACCTCTTGTCCATTTGTTAAAGTAATTGTAGAAAACGTTGCTGTTGTACTTTGAGCTTGAACAGAAGTTCCATTCACAAAAAACTCGTATTCATTACCACCTGTTCCCATGAAAGTTACATTATCACCTGCACAAATCGTATTGTCAACATCACTTGAGGTTAAACCTGCGGTTGGTAAAGGCTGAACGGTAATTGTTTCTTCCGCACTTCCCGTACAAGTTGTCGTCGTATTCGTCACGACAACTTTCACAATATCATTATCAGCTAAAA
>CAZMEH010000119.1:0-2792 GCA_964564885.1 uncultured Saprospiraceae bacterium
CTTAAAATCCAATCTTCATTATTCCTCTGTTCAAAAAAAATGTTTATGATAACCAGTTTTTCAAAAGAGAATAGCATTATAAATCAATTCATCGCTGAATTAAGAGATGTTAGTATTCAAAATGATAGAATGCGTTTTCGTAGAAATATGGAACGGATTGGCGAAATCATGGCATATGAAATTAGCAAAACGCTGACTTACAAATCAGCTGAAATAGAAACGCCATTAGGTTCTATTGATATAAATGTCATTGAGACTCAGCCTGTGATTGGGACAATTCTCCGAGCAGGATTACCACAGCATCAAGGTATTTTGAATTATTTTGACAAAGCGGATAATGCTTTCATTTCTGCTTATCGCAAACATCATAAAGACAGTACTTTTGAAATTAAAGTAGAATATATTTCTTGCGCAAATATTGAAGGAAGACCGTTGATTATTTGCGATCCAATGCTTGCCACAGGCGCATCAATGCTAGATAGTATTAAGGCTTTAGCGAAATATGGAAAACCGTCAGAATTACATATTGCAACGATTATTGCTTCGGCTGATGGAGTCGAAAAAGTCGCTCGTCATTTTCCAGATGCGCATATTTGGGTTGGTGCTATTGATGAAGAATTGAATGCAAAATCTTACATTGTTCCAGGACTTGGAGACGCTGGTGATTTGGCGTATGGTTCAAAAGTTCAAGATTGAATTACTCACTTGATGACTTTAAGTCACCAAATGAGTGTTTTGTGCTTAAAGAAAATATTTTATGCTTTAAGGGAAGGAATATAAATAAGTTGACAACATTAACTTTTAGAGTACCTTCTATCTAATTCTGGCAAAATTATCAGAGAACCAAAATATTTAAGATTTAGACCGTTGAAATTTTAACAACCTCAGCTGCCACAAAAAAAGACCAATAGAACTTAATCTATTGGTCTTTTTAATTCTTTAACTGCTTTTACAAAACGTCCTTTTCATTCAATAATATAGCGAGGTATCGCCACAGGCTATTATATAAAAAATTACTTCACACGGCTTTGCTCCTCAGAAGTTGCAGTCTTTCTTCTTCGATTTGGTTTCACTTCGCTATTTCCGAAACTATAAGAAAACGAAACAAAGACTTTTCGGCTTTCCCAGTTATTCCTAATATTTGCATCAATATTTCCTTGTTTAATAATTCCACCAAAACGACGAGTATTAAAAATATCATTAGCATTGACGCTCAATTTTCCTTTTCCGTCTAGGACTTTTATATTGAAACCTGCATCAATTCCGTATTGAGCTGCCATATCGATAATTCCGTAAGTCATCGGCGTTTGATAAGAGCCAGAAAGTTCTGCTCGAATCGTTTTGCTTAATGTGAAATTATTACTCACGTAAAAATTACCAGCCCAATTCTTCGTATCAATACTATATTCTGGAAAATCTGCTTGGAAATGATTGTAAAATCCTGTCAAATTTACTCGAATCATCCACCATTCTTTGACCGGAATTGGCGTAGAAATATTTAAACTAAAATTATCAACTCTTGCCAAGTTGTCTTCTGTTTGAAAGGTCAATTTCAAGGAATCATCTTGGAAAATAATTTCTGTCATTGCATTATTTGTAATGCTATAATTAACCGTTGCAAAAGCCATATCCTGAAAACCGTAAGTTAGAGACACCGCATCGGTGTACTGAGGCTGCAATAATGGGTTTCCTCTTTCAAACGTATATTGGTCAAGGAAAAACAAAAACGGATTTAAATCTTGGTAAGTCGGTCTATCAATTCGGCGACTATACGAATAACTCATGCTGTGCTTCTCTCCTATCTGATGCGAAATATTCAAACTTGGAAACAGGTTAAGGTAACTTCTTTCAACCGTTGTATCAAGCGTTACTGAATTACCAAGTGCGTCTGTCAACTCGGCACGAAGACCCGCTTGCAAACTGAATTTTTCAAATTCCTTATTGAAATTCACATAGGCAGCATGAATATTTTCTTCATAAACAAAAGTGTTTGTGCGCCCATTATCGACCATCCAGTCACCAATACTATCTGTAACAAAGAAATTAATGGCATTGTCTGTCGTTACAAAACTACTTTTTGCACCAACTTCAAAAGAGGTCTTTTCATCAATTGAATGAACATAATCAACCTTAGCCGCAACAATATCAACATCAGAACGACCATCATTCATCAACGGATCATCTGGCGCAGATTTCACATTTTCATCATCAAAATAATAATTGAAATAATCTGCATTAGAAATATTTCTAAAGAAGGAATAATCGGTATCAAAAGTCAATTCTTTTCCTCCTCCAAAATCATGTTTGAAGTTAAGGTTGAAGGATTGATTGTTCCAATTCTCTTGAGCAATCGAATTAGATTTTAAATACGAAAATGGTTCATTAAAATCACCTGTAATATAAGTATCGTTTTCGCCTGTGTTATTCCAACTCCCAAAACGACCTTGAGCTAATACACCAATAATTGTTTTATCGGTCAAGAAAAAATCCGCTCCAGCTTGATAACGTTCAGAATATCCGTGATTCCCACGAAAGCTATTTTGGTCAAAATTTGTGATATCGTTATTGAAAACAATACTTCTTTTAATATTATTAATATTCCAACTTTCGCTGTTCCAATGGTTATAATTTCCAAAAACATTGAATTTCTTTTGACGGTAATTCATACGAATGCTTCCATCCAGTTTTCCCAAAGGACCATATTGTCCAGTGTACAAACCAAGTCCGCCACCTAATTTTATGCTACCATTTAAACCAACAGATTTATCTTTTTTCAATTTAATATTAATAAT
>CAZMEH010000120.1:0-11389 GCA_964564885.1 uncultured Saprospiraceae bacterium
CCGTTACGATTTGCAACAAACACAACGTACGGTTGACAATCTTTATAGAACGGTTCAATCAAATGACGAAGCGTTTAGAACAGAAATTCAAGGCATGTTAAGCCCTTATTTGACGCAACAACAACCAGAAGGTATTCAACCTTCAGGACAGCGTTAGTTTTAATGTATATTAAATATTAAAGAAACGGCTATCTCAAATAAATGAGATAGCCGTTTCTTTATTCCTATTCCTGACAGCCGTAGACGATCTGACAGCGTAGCGCGCTAACTTCTGTCTTCTTACTTACCAACCGAGCAAATAAGCAAAAATCAACGGCGCAACAATAGTTGCATCAGACTCAATGACAAACCTTGGCGTATCTACGCTCAACTTGCCCCAAGTGATTTTTTCATTAGGAACTGCGCCAGAATACGAACCGTAACTTGTTGTCGAATCGCTAATTTGGCAAAAATAAGACCACATTGGCGTATCGGTCAATTCTAAATCTTGGTGAAGCATCGGGACAACACAAATTGGAAAATCGCCCGCAATACCACCGCCAATTTGGAAAAATCCAACACCTTTACCGATTGCATTTTCTTGATACCATTTTGCCAAAAACATCATATATTCAATTCCTGACTTCATGGTAGAAGGCTTCAAATCGCCATCAATACAGTAAGAAGCAAAGAAATTTCCACAAGTAGAATCTTCCCATCCTGGTACGATAATCGGCAAATTCTTTTCAGCAGCAGCCAAAAGCCAGCTATTTTTCGGGTCAATCTGATATTTTTCCTCTAATTCACCGCTTAATAAAATTTGATAAAAATATTCGTAAGGAAAATATCGCTCGCCATTTTTTTCAGCAGTTGACCATGCATTGAACAAATGCGTTTCAATTCGACGCATCGCCTCTTGCTCAGGAATACAAGTATCGGTCACTCGATTAAAGTGATTATCCAATAATTCTTGCTCGTCAGCTGGCGATAAATCTCTATAATTTGGCACTCGTTTATAATGATTGTGTGCCACCAAATTAAAAACATCTTCCTCCAGATTCGCACCAGTACAAGTAATAATAGATACTTTATCTTGACGAATCATTTCGGCTAAAGACAAACCTAACTCAGCCGTACTCATCGCACCAGCCATGGTTATCATCATTTTATGACCATTGTTCAATTGGTCTTCATAAGCCTTTGCAGCATCTACTAAACTTGCTGCATTGAAATGTTTATAATGATTAACTATAAATTGAGAAACAGGTCCTTTTGTCATTTTTTTAATTTTGCAAATTTGTAAGAAAGCATCTTATAATACAGCTTTGCAGCTAAAAATTGTGGCGCATGAAAATTATCAATCGGTGCTAATTCTACAATATCAAATCCTACAACATTTTTATTTTTAAAGACTTTTTGTAAATAATTGACGGTTGTGTACCAATCTAATCCACCAGGTTCTGGCGTACCCGTAGCAGGCATAATACTTGGGTCAAATGCATCTAAGTCAAATGTGATGTACACATTATCAGTCATTAATTCGATAGAATTATCCATCCAATCCGTTTTGTTGTACATTTCATGCGCAAAAAAAGTCTTGGAATTATCCATGTTTCCAACCTCTTCGACATCCATACTACGAATGCCTACTTGAATAAGATTACAGTTTTGACCAGCATCATAAACCGCACAAGCGTGATTATATGGAGTGCTTCCATAAGCCGCTCTTTGGTCTGCATGCGCATCAATTTGCAAAACCGTCAAATCATCAAAATACTCGTAAAATGCTTTGATAATACCAATGCTAATAGAATGTTCACCACCAAAAAAAGTTAAAAACTTATCTTCGGTCAGCAGTTTCGTTGTACTTTCATAAACTGCATCAAACATTTGCTTTGGACTTTCAAAACCTTTCAGTTCCTCCAGCAAGTGAATGCCTTGTCGATAGACTTCGCTATCCGTTTCGATGTCGTACAACTCCATGTTGTCCGCCGCATCTAAGAAGGCTTCAAAACCTTTGTCTGCACCCTTTCCCCAAGTACTTGTGCCGTCGTAAGGAATGGATTGCAACCAAATTTTAGAAATACCTTTATCTGCAAATTTTGCAGGAATATTTCCAAACGTTTTTTTTGACATTTTTTTTAAAATTAAAAAGCGAACCCTTGAGTTCTTGAACAAATTAAATCCAACTTATTATTGGACATTATCTATTGCACAATTTTTACCAAAAAATATATTATTCAATCCAATAGATTTTGACCCATTGTTTTTCAACAACTTAGAACAATGCGCTAAAGCCACATTGGAATAATAAGGCACTAATTGTCAAATAGCCTTATAAATACCCTAAAATATCCAGCATATCATCAACAGTTTGCTCATTTCTATAAACCGTATCGACAAAATTCCCTGTATGATCACGGTCTACAATAATCAGTTTAGGCGACGGAATGAGACAATGTTTAATGCCTCCGTAGCCACTAATCGAATCTTGATACGCACCTGTGTGAAAGAAGCCAATGTATAAAGGCTCTTCGTCTGTGTTCTCGTAATTCGGTAGAAAAACCTGCTGATTCATTTCCTCCGAATTGTAATAATCGGAATGGTCGCAACTAATACCGCCAATATTGACTTCTGAATATGAATTATCCCATTTATTAACAGGTAGCAAAATGAATTTTTCAAGAATTGACCAAGCATCTGGAATGGTATTCATCAAGCTATTATCTACGATGTACCATTTTTCCGCATCGTTTTGCTGTTTTTGTTCTAATACTTGAAAAATGATTGCGCCACTTTCTCCAACCGTATATTTTCCAAACTCTGTAAAAATATCTGGATGCTCAATTCCTTCTTCGTCGCAAGTCGCTTTAATATTACTGACGATTTCATTAATAATATATTCATAATCATACTCAAAACCCAGGTTATTACGAATTGGAAAACCGCCGCCCAAGTTTAATGCTTTGATAGTAGGGCAAGCTTTTTTTAATTCGACAAACAGTTTTAAGTTTTTCTGAAACTGGCCCCAATAGTAGACCGTATCCTTGATACCCGAGTCAATAAAAAAATGCATCATTTTCAAATCTAGCATTTCATCATCTTTGATAGATTTATCATAAAAATCTAAAACCTCAGACGGACGTATGCCTAATCGTGAAGTATAATAAGCCGATTGCGGTTCTTCGTTAATCGCTACTCGAATACCTACTTTAAGCGGTGTTTCTAGTTCTGATGTATATTTCTTTAAGCGAGTTATTTCAGTCGTTGAATCTAAAACGAGTATTGAGTTTTTGAAACCTAACTGATTCAGTTTAACTATTTTTTGAAGATAATCCTCTGTCTTATAACCATTATGCACAACGATAATCGAAGTCGTTAATTCACCTTCTTTGTACAGTTTCAATATCAAATCAATATCAAAAGACGAAGAAGTTTCTAAGTGAACATCTTCTTTCAATGCTGTTTTTACAACATGTGAAAAGTGCGAACATTTAGTACAATAACAGTAATTATAATTACCCTTGTATCTATTTTTTTTAATAGACCTAGAAAACAAATTTTTAGCTTTTCTAATTTGCTCTCCTATCCGTGGCAAATAAATCAATTTGAATGGTGTTCCATATTTTTCAATCAAGTATTTCAAAGAAATTCCATTAAAATTGAGATAACCTTCTCGTAAATCAAAGCCATCCTGTGGGAAGTAATAACTCTGATTGATTACATCAAAATAAGTATTTTTCATTATTTTAATATTCTATCAATTGCTTGATATTTTATACCATTAGCGTTACTTTTTCTCATAAAAACATAACGTTAAGAATATAAAAGGATTATTGTAATAGTGCTTCAAAAAGCGTGTAAAGAAAGGTTTATTTTTTGAAATAATAGTTAAATTATTTCAAAAAATTTTTCAAAAAAAATAAAATGCTGAAAGCTAATTTTCTCTTCATAAAACAAGCTATTTCATTAAAAATAATTATCGTACAAAATACTAGCAATCAGTACTTTACATTAAATAAATAATTATTAAAAAAATAATTAAAAAATAATGTAACCTTTTGAATAAAAGTGAGTTTAAGAGCTATATTTTATATCAAATACGATGTATATTTTTAATTTTTTTTAGGTTATCCTTTTATATTTTTAATTTTTAAAACTGGATAGTTTTTTATGAAAAAGTTAACAACACTAGCAATAGTATTCCTCGGGTTAGGAATCTCTGCGCAGGCTCAACAATCAGTATCAAATGCTGTCGTCAATCAATTCACTAAACTGTATGCTGATGCAGAAGATATTGAATGGGAAGATGACGATGACGGTAATTTAGTAGCTTACTTTAATTTGAATGATAATTACGTACAAGCTACTTTTTCTAAGAATGCCAAATGGCTAAACACTTCAACTTTCATTGATGACGATTCTCTTCCTGCTTCTGTTAAGACAGCTGTTCAAAAAGCATTTACAGGCGATTTTTTCTACACTGAAGTAGAGAAAATGGAAACACCAGACAACCTTCAGTACAAAGTAGAAATTGAGACAGATGACGCTACTTTCCAAGTGCTATTTGACAAGGCTGGAAAACTTTTGAAAAAAGAGAAAATCAGCTATGACTAAATTTTAATAATCCATCTTTTTTATGGCTCTTTGGCAGTTTTTTCCATTTTTGTCCAGTAGGTCATGACCCATTGGACAGAAGGTAATTTCCATATTGGCAAAAATTGTCAAAGAACCTTTTCTTTATTTTCATTTGTACTTTAATAACAGGAAAAAAGCTGCTTTATATACTTGAACAAGTTCTTAGATCGGCTTTCTTATTGTAGAGTCTTCAAGAGATTATAATTTAAGTTTTTTAAACCTTTATACTAATTAGATAAACAGATTAAATATTGTGAAAAGAGTAACCGTTATTCAGCCAGACAGCTTTGAAGCGCACAAGCATTGGTATCCAAAAGCCTTCAATGCGACTATTCATCCAATGATTAGTTTTTTCTTAAACCTCAATCAAGAAAGAATTATTACTCGATATTGTCATATGCACCCAAAGGTGAGTGCGGACAAATTGAGGGAAATTATCAACCATAAATGCAAATACTTCCTTTGGGGCGGAGCAGATTTATTGAATGTAACATCGGCAGGTGGCAAACGCCAAATGGTCATTATTGAAAATAATTCTTGTCCATCTGGTCAAAAATCAATGCCTTTGGTAAATGACAATCAAGAACAAGGTAGTTACAAGCTAATGATTGAACGCACTTTTAAGCCTTATTTAAAACGTCAAAAGATAAAAGGTGGTTTAGCTGTGCTTTATGATAAAAACCTGATGGAAGCCTCTGGATATGCGGAAGTTATTGCTGACGTGATGAAAGAACCTGTTTATTATGTTCCGTTTTATGACGATGACCCAAATCCACCAGTTGAATTTCGAGATGGCGTGATGCACGTTCGTAACGAAAATGATGAGTTTATTCCAATAAGAGCTGCTTTTCGATATGTTACTCAAAAGCCTTGGAATAGATTGCCATTGCATTCTAAAACCAAGATTTTGAATCCAACGGCTGCTTGTTTGGCTGGCGGACGCAACAAAATGGTCGCAGCGAAAGCATACGATTTCTTTAATGCAGAAATCATAGAATATGGTTTAAAAATTAACACGCCAGAAACTATTTGGGATGTTAGTAAAAATGAAGTACCGCTTTGGGTCAAGAAAATGGGCGGTCATGCAGTAGTAAAAGTACCATATAGCAATGCTGGACAGGGTGTTTTTACAATTGTTACACAAGCAGAATTGGATGCTTTTATGGAATTGGAATTTGATTATGATTTATTTATTGTTCAAAGTTTGATTGGAAATTCTAATTGGAGTAGTACGACTTCTGCGGGCAAATTATACCATGTAGGAACTATTCCAGACCAAAAAAATCAAACGTTTGTTGCTGACATTAGAATGATGCTCAGTTCTACGCCAGACGGTATAAAGCCACTTTGTACGTATGCTCGTCGTGCAGAAAAACCATTGGTTGATAATATTGAAGATAGTACAAATAGTTGGCAAATGCTCGGGACAAATCTTTCTATCAAAAGAGCTGATGGCGGTTGGGATAGCGACACGAATCGACTTGTACTGATGGATAGAAGGGATTTTAATAAACTAGGTATTGGTTTAGATGACTTAATAGAAGCATATATTCAAACGGTATTGTCGATGGTTGCTATTGATAAAATGGCGCAAACGCTTTATAATAAACAAGGTAAGTTTAGAATGCGTTTGTTCAAAAGCTTAAACGATGATACGAGTTTGATTAATGAAATAAAATTGGTTTAAATAGTTATTTGTTAACCAGTGTAATAAAAAGTTAGTCATTTGGTGACTCAAAGTCATCAATTGACTATTCGACAAGAAATATCTATAAATAACCGACTAAGTAGTCAGTCAAGCTAATAGTGTCAAGTAGATTTTGAGTAAAATTATATCGAGAATGAGGCGGAGGTTATTGAGCGTTCCCGATAGCTATCGGGAGAGCTACGGACAATGTTCTCCAACGAAGTTATCGGTTTAATTTTACAAAATTAACCGACATGATTAGCTTGACTGACTACTTAGGAATGAGAAACAAATAAACGCTACAATTATTTATTTTTCATTCCTAATAACCAATCAACAAATAATCATTCCAAATGCGAAAATATAAATTACTGGTCTTGACTGACCATACTAATCATAGTGCTGAAAATTCTCTTTATCCATTGGTGAAATCCATGAGGGTGCATTCACTTTGTGAGCAAGTTGATGTGGCTTCGAGAGGAAATGAGGAGAATGACCATTTTTTCATAAAGAATATGACCAACCAAATTTGGGTAACGGAAGTTGATGAAAACTTTAATTTCTCAACCGAAGGCGATGCGCTCAAGGATGGGTTGCGAAAAGAATCGGTTAGTTATTACGATTTTGTTTGGTTACGAATGCCACCGCCTTTGAGCAAACAATTTCTAAGGTATATAAAAAAAGCATTCTTTCGTCAACTGATTATCAATGATCCAGATGGGATTCATTTGACAGGCAGTAAAGAGTTTTTGATTAATTTTCCAGAACTCTGTCCGCCGATGAAAATATGCAAAACGATGGAAGATGTCATTGAATTTAAAGACAAGTTCCCAATCGTTTTGAAACCATTTAGAGAATATGGTGGAAAAGGCATTATAAGCATTGATGGAAATAAAGTCTGGGAAGGAAAGACGGAAATGTCCTTTGAAGATTTTAAAAATAAAGTTGGTAACAAGAAACTAGAATACCTTGCCGTATCATTTTTGAAAAATGTATCAAAAGGTGATAAACGAATTGTTGTCATCAATGGAAAAATCATGGGCGCATCTTTGCGTTTGCCTGCAAAGGATTCATGGATTTGCAATGTGTCAATGGGCGGCTCGTCTAACCAGGCAGAAGTTGATGAAGACGAAGCAAGAATTATAGAACGGATTAATCCGACACTTTCTAAAATAGGGATTGTGATGTATGGCGTTGACACATTGGTTAACGATAATGGGAAACGCATTTTATCCGAAATCAATACAACAAGTATTGGCGGTTTACCACAAATTTCGAGAATGACAGGGAAGCCACTTGTCGAAGAGGCAGCGGATTTGATTTGGGAATATTTAATTAAAAAGTAGCACAGGTAACTTGTCCCGAAACCTCGGGACAGGTCATGAAGTATTAGACGCAATCACTGGCATCACAGGCAGGAATGCCTATGCTACATTGATGTTATATTAAGAAAAGATATGATTTTAAATAAAGAGAAGAACATTGCAGTTATACAAAGTTTGGATATTGAAAAATGTCCCAAAGGCAAAATTTCAAGGTTTTGGCTGGAGTTAGTGAAGGACGGAATGGGTGTTCCTGTTCATGTTCCAATCATTGTAGCGAGAGGATTAGAAGATGGAAAAGTACTAGGTTTGACTGCTGCGGTTCACGGGAATGAATTGAACGGGATTCCTGTTATTCAGCGCATTTTTAAAGAAATTGATGTAAAGGAATTGAAAGGAACAATCGTTGGTGTTCCGGTTATTAATGTCCCTTCATTACACCGAAAACAGCGTCGTTTCATTGATGGAAAAGACCTCAATCATATTATGCCAGGGAAACCAAATGGTACAGTGAGTGAAGTTTATGCTTGGAGAATCGTCAATCGAATTGTTAAGGAATTTGACTTTTTAATTGATTTGCACACCGCTAGTAATGGTCGAATCAACTCTTATTACATTCGAGCAGATATGTCAGATGACACTGTTCATAAGATGGCTTTGTTGCAAAACCCTCAAATTATCGTTCATAATCCACCGAGTGATGGCACACTTCGTGGAACGGCTGATGAAATGGGAATTCCTGCAATTACGCTAGAAGTTGGTAATCCGAATATGTTCCAAAAAGGGCTGATTCGTGATGGTTTGACAGGGTTGCATAATATACTTGGTCACTTTGGAATGTTAGATTGTGAAGTCGAAGAACATGACGAAGAAACCGTGCTTTGCGAACGTTCATATTGGATGTACACAGATACAGGCGGTATTTTAAGGGTTCATCCTAAAGTAACGGAACTAGTCAAAAAAGGTCAAGTAGTAGCTACAATGCGTAATATTTTTGGCGATATGGTCAAAGAGTATCTTGCGCCAGAAGATGGAATTGTGATTGGGAAAAGTGTTAATCCAATCAATCATACGGGCGGACGTATTTTACATTTAGGTATTGTGAAAAAAGATAATTAAATACCAAATTTACCAAACCGACACGGTTTTTGAAACCGTGTCAGTTTTAAATTCGATTAAATATTCAAAGCTTCTTTTATCATCTTCATTTTACTTTTGGTTATTTGATAACCGAGTTCATAAAGCTCTTCCGTCTTATTGAAATCAAAAAAGTCAAATTCATTAATTCCATCAATACTTAAAGCTACATCACATTGTTCTAGATTACGAATAGAGTTGTTATTAAGAATCAATTCCGCACTTCTTTTTGCAATATCAACAATACCATCTAATTTTTTGCTTCGTCCCATCGGAATCACATTGACACCGATTACCTTATCACAAACCGCCTTCAATGGCTCTATGGGAAGATTATTCAACACGCCACCATCAACATACATTTGTCCATCTAGCTCTATTGGTTTAAATACAAAAGGAATGGAACAAGAGGCAATCACCGTTTGAAACAGTTCTCCTTCTTCTCTAATTTCCCATTCTCCTACCTCAATATTCGTTACGCAGACATAAAATTTTTTCTTTAGAACATCAAAATTATCAGTTTTGATATATTCTTTAAGAATTTTAGTCACTTTAGATAATTCCATTAAACCCAAACTCAATTGCGGACGAAAAAGGTTGAACAAACTAGTTTCTTTAGCAATTTCTAAGAGCTGTTGAGGTGAATTTCCAGCCGCATAAAGCACACCGACGATACTTCCAATACTTGAACCTGAAATATGTGTCGGGAAAATATTTTCTTCTTCCAATGCTTGAAGTACGCCAATATGCGCAATTCCTCTAACAGCACCTCCAGAGAGCGCAATTCCTATATTTTGATTTTTCATTATAATAATTTCTTTTTTAAAATGGTATTTTAGGAGTTTTTACTTATAATTTTCGTCTCAAAGACTTGTTTAGCACAAGTAGCACAACTCACCTTAACCAATTGACAATCAAATGATTAAATCGTTACACTTTTTTACAATCTAAAACAATATAATTTTCGAAAGAAAAAAAATATTAAAAGTCATAAGTATGTCAAAAATGATGCATATTTTACCTAATTAATCTAATCACCATTTTAAATTTTTTAAAAAAAAGAAAAAGTTCTTATGAAAAAACTATTTATTCTCCTACTCGTATTCACTGGACTAGGAACGTCCGTCAAAGCACAACAAACCGTTTCCGCCGCTATTACCAATAAATTTGTAAAAATGCACTCGGATGCAGCAAGTGTTGATTGGAAAAATGATGATAAAGGTAATTTTGTTGCTTATTTCAAACTAGGCGCAAATGATGCAAAAGTTGTCTTTTCTAAAGATGACGCTTGGATCAAAACCGTTATTTTCATATCCGAAGACAAGTTTCCAGATGCGGTAAAAGCAGCGATTAAAGAAGCATTTCCAGGCGATTTTTCTTATCTCGAAGCAGAGAAAATAGAAACACCTGAGCAATTTAAATACGAAGCTGAAATAGACATCGATGGCGCTCATTTTAAAATTGTATTTGATAAAGATGGAAATATTTTAATAAATAAACAGATAAAATAAGCCTTCTATTTACATTCATTTTCAACAGGATTAAAAAATTACAAGAGAATCTAAATTATTTAATCCTGTTGAATTAAGTTTGTACTATGAAATCATGTTTTATTCTATTTGGTATTTTATTTTCGATCCTATACTCAACGAATACTTTTGGTCAATCCGATAGCACTATCCTTGTTTATCCAAACAAAATACTCAGCCCGTCAATCATGTATCGCAATTTTAATTTGCAACTCGATACGACCTCTTTTCAAAATCAATCATTAAGTCTTGGCGTTAGGCTTCGCTTCAAAAAATTTGCGATAGGTATTTCTGTTCCCATATTAGACAACAAAGAACTTGGCGGAATAGAGGACACCAAAACCATCGGTATTAATGGAGATGTCTTTGGACAACAGCATTCCATACATATCACAGCGAGGTATTATGATGTTTTCTCAAACGGATTTGAACTCAAAACGACGCAGCCGATTGGCTATTTACATTTACAATCAAGTCATATTTTAAACAAATCCTTTAGCTATCGTTCTGCTTATAGGCTCTTCGACCAGCAATTGATTTCAAAAGGTGGTTTTTCGGTTTCACCAGAGATTTTCTACTATTACGTTTCTCCTAATCAAACCTTTATAAACACCGCTAGTCATTTGATGCAATTGCGCACAAACCTTGGCTATGCGCATAATTTCATTCTAAAAGAGCATTACTTTTTAAGCTTTTATTTGAATACAGGTTATGCTTTTGACTTTCAACGAGAAAACCAAAATACGGAACTATCGAGTAGTCATTTTACTTGGTTAACGAATGCAAAAATGGCATTTGGTTATCAAAATGAAAAGATAGCTTGGAGTCTAATAGCAAATTATACACCGAGCCAATTCAGGACTAATAATTTCAAAACATCCAATTTTTATATTGGTTTTCTAATTGGTCTTAGATTAGATTCTACTTTTAAAGAATAAAATGGTTCTTTGAAAATTATTGTGGAAGTTTCAAGAAACGGCAAACGGTTAACGGCGCACAGCTTGCCACGATTTCTCGTGGGTAAGGCGTTTTACTATTAATTTTCTTTGAAAATTACTTTTCCATAATAATTTTCAAAGAACCACATTTTTTAACAA
>CAZMEH010000121.1:0-3299 GCA_964564885.1 uncultured Saprospiraceae bacterium
TGATTTTTTATTTCTGTATCACTTTTATAAATCGTATAAAGAGAAATTGTATTTACTTTTGAAATAAAGTACAATTTTCTAACAGTATGTTTTTATATAAAGTTTAATACTTAGGGAACTTTCATGAAAAATGTAACCTATTACTAAGTAATGTAGTTTAAGGATTGGAGTGTGACCTTTTTTTAAACAATTTTCATTCTTTGATGCACAAAAAAGACTATAGTAACGTGAATAAATCAGTAAGAGTACGTTTTGCGCCAAGTCCAACAGGACCTTTACATATCGGAGGAGTTCGAACTGCCTTGTATAACTACCTATTTGCTAAAAAAATGGGCGGTACATTTATACTTCGTATCGAAGACACAGATAGAACTCGTTTTGTGGAAGGAGCAGAGCAGTATATTATAGACACCTTAAAATGGTGTAATATATTACCAGAGGAAGGGCAAAGTTTTGGCGGTGAATATGGACCATATCGTCAATCGGATAGAAAAGAACTATATCAAAAATATGTTCAACAGCTAATTGATGATAATAGAGCTTATTATGCTTTTGATACGCCAGAAGAGTTAGACGAGATGCGTGAAGCAGCATTGGCAAAAGGTCAGGTGGCAAAATATGATTATTCGATTCGTGGTGAAATGAAAAATTCATTATCAATGCCAGCGGATGAAGTCAAAAAATTGCTTGATAATAAGACGCCTTATGTGGTGCGTTTGAAAGTAATGCCTGATGAAACGATTATTTTTGATGACATTATTAGAGAGCAAGTAAGGTTTAGTTCTAATGAAATAGATGATAAGGTTTTACTGAAAAGTGATGGTTTACCAACTTATCATATGGCTAATATCGTGGATGACCATTATATGAAAATCTCTCATGTGATACGTGGAGAAGAATGGTTGCCGAGTACGCCGCTGCATGTTTTGTTGTACAAATACTTGGGTTGGGAAGATACAATGCCAAAATTTGCGCATTTACCATTGCTATTGAAGCCGTCGCCAGAGAGTTATATTGATAAAACGACGCTTATTCCTTTGGCAGAAAAAATGACGGAGGAGTTTTTCAAAAATAACGATGAGGTTAGTATTGATTATAAAGAAACGGCTTTAGCTTTTGTCAAGCAGACGTTTCAGGATAAGAAAAATATTGGTGCAAAGCTAAAGGATCGCAAGAAGGACAAGGATGACAAAAAAGCTTTGAAAGCCTTTTTGAAAAGTAGCTTGTTTGGTAAGTTGAGCAAAAGAGATGGAGACCGATTAGGTTTTCCTGTTTTTCCATTGGATTGGGAAAATGTAAAAACTGGTGCAACAGCAATGGGTTTTCGTGAAAAAGGTTTCTTACCAGAAGCAACGATTAACTTTTTAGCGTTTTTAGGTTGGAATCCAGGAACTGAACAGGAAATATTCTCGTTAGAGGGATTGGTTGAGGCGTTTAGTTTAGATAGAGTTAGTAAGTCTGGTGCAAAATTTAATTATGCAAAATCAAAATGGTTTAACCAGCAGTATATTATTAATTCTAGTAATGAAGATTTAGGAAAAATCTTTAGAAAAGACATAGAGCAAAACGGACATTCTGTTGATAATGATACATTGAACACTATTTGTGATATGTATAAGGAGCGTCTAGAAAGAATTAATCAATTTTGGGATCAAGCTTATTACTTATTTGAACCAGTAAGAGCATATGACTCAAAAACAGTTCAGAAGAAATGGAAAGCTGAAAAACGCCACGATTTTGAAGGACTTTTAGCTACTGTTGAAGCGGTTGAAGACTTTCAAGCGGACAAGATGGAAGAAGCGGTTAAGGCTTATATTAATGACAATGAATTGAAGTTTGGTGATATTTTACCAATTCTTAGAGTTGGCTTAACTGGCGAGATGAAAGGACCTAGTGTTTTTGAAGTAGCCGCCTTACTTGGAAAAATAGAAGTGGTGGAGCGTTTAAAAAATGCTTATATTATTTTTGATAAAATGTAGTTTTAGATGTTTCTCTGGTAATTTTCAGCAAAAAATTATCAGAGAACATTTCAAATAAAAGCAATCATGGCAAAGAAGAAGAAAAAAAATAAGCAACCTAAAGTTAATGAAGCATTATCAGGTTTCAATATTGGTATTAATGAATTCGGTGAAATCAAAACCAATTTAAACATTGATAAATTAAATGCATTTTTGAATAAAAACGTAGATGATAAAAAATTGCGAGGACTCGAAGGTAATGAGCCGTTGTTAGAAGATACAGAAGAAGATAATGATGATGTTTTATTTAACGAAGATAAATAATCATAAAAAATGCGTTTATCATTATTAAGTATAATGATAAACGCTATATAATCATAGTTTTTAAAAACAATATTCCAGGTAGTTTATTTTTTACTAAATAAATATTTTATATTAAAATAACAATACAGAATTTACTTTTTTTTTACTGGTTATAATATTTGTTTTTAATAACTATTCAAGGCTCTTTTATAATTTTTGAAATCAAATAATTCTAATTATTCATTATCAGTCATTCTAGTATTAGTTGGACGGCTTGAAATCTCAACATCTTCACCAAATAATTCTACCGCTTTCTTTCTGTAAGCAGCAGCAGCTTCTTCCGCTGTCTTGTACGTTCCGAGATAGATTCTTTTTCCACTATCATATATCTCTGCTCTAAACCTTTTGCGATCCTTTGAAACGCCTCTGTATGGTACTTGTCCAATAGGTTTACTTCGTCTTGCGATATAACCTTTTGTTCTCCATTCCAAATTTGCAACTTGGCAATCTAGCTTATTGCTATTTTTTGCAATAACGTTTAGATTTTTCTCTGGAGCTTCACCTATCCATTTCTCCGCAATAAGTTTGTGTAGATAAATAGTCTGGATGGTGTAGCCTTGACCGTCTGGTCTTTTCCAAGATTTCTGGAAAACACAACAGCCGCTAGAGTGTTCTCGCAAGTTATCTAATAACTTGATAGATACGTAGTAAGGATTTTCTTTCAGAAACTCATAGACTTCAAGGTCTAAGAGAACCTGCTTCTTGCTATTCTTCAATGGTACTTTGTAAATCACTGTTATTTTATTTTAGTAAAATATTTGAGCGATGTTATTTTACGATGAATAGTTAACAATATTTAGTGTTAACTGATTAGTGTCAGCCAATCAGTACGTTACAAACCACAAAAGGCTTTCCCACTATACGCAGAAAGACCGAAGCTTGGACTAAAATTATTAATAAATTCAAAGATCTTTAACATCTAAGCTCACGTTTAAATTTTGATAGTATTCTTTATAAAATTTTTTCCTTTGAGTCTTT
>CAZMEH010000122.1:0-14581 GCA_964564885.1 uncultured Saprospiraceae bacterium
AAGTAGTATAAGCTTCTGTTGTTGTACCGTGAATTTGAAGACTATTACGATATTGACGACCTGCACCAATCCACCAGCCCCAAATGCTAGATTCTCTCCCAGTATTTGAAGCACTTCCGAAACTCACTTTTGCACCAATTGGAAATGTGAATAAGATGTCTCTATCTACTTCTCCAGAAGTATTATTTTTACTCATAAATGAAATTCCGCCACCCGTTTGAATCGAAACTGTCGTATTATCATTAATGTGCAAATTTGCCATTGGTAAAAGTGTAAAACCATTTCCTGACACGCTATATAGTATCTGGCTATTTCGTTTTGGTGCTTGTAAAATATCAATAGATTGCTCTAAGCCAGCACCAACTGAAAACATCTGTGCATTTGAAAAAGTAGTAATACCGAATATGCAAAGTATTGTAAGAAGTAATTGATTTTTCATATTAATAAGTTTAGAAGAGAGCAGAGATGAAAGAACAGAGAATTATAAATTTCAACAGGTTCTAAGGGTTTTTAAAAAATCTCTCTTCTCTGTTCTGTTCTCTCTGTTCTCAAAAAATAAATACAAAAAAGGAATATTAGAGATGTAATTTTCTCTAATATTCCTTTTTTAGAAGTCTAAATCTTAAAGTTCTTAATTACTCAAATACTACTCCGGTTCGAAACCTAAGATAATATTAAAGTTACCATATTCAGACCATTTTGCGCCTGGACTAAGGTTTTTATCAAACCCAATACCATAATCAAAACCAAGCGTACCAAACATCGGTAAGAAAACACGAAGACCAGCACCGACTGAACGTTTCAAGTCAAACGGATTGTAATCTCTCATGCTACTGTATGCATTACTACCTTCCGCAAATATAAGCGCATAGATAGTAGACGATGGGTTCAATGAGAATGGGTAACGAATTTCAAGTGCAAACTTGTTGAATGCTGCTGTACCATCTGATATGTTATTTGCTGCATAATCTTCCACTTCGTAACCACGAGCAGAAACAATGTCTTTACCTTGAATACCTGCGAAGTTAGAAATACCATCACCACCTAATTCAAAACGTTCGAATGGAGAAAGACCAATTCTATCATTGTAAGAACCAAGAATACCAACCTTAGCCGAACTCTTTAATACAAACTTACCAAATAGCGTAGAGTACCATTCTGCACGGACATTCCATTTGTGGTATTCTAAGAATCTGAAACGCTCTTCAATTGGTAATTCAGGATAATTCTTGTCGCTGAATGCTGAGTAAGGAGGCGTAAACTGCATTGACAAGGAGATTTTTGCACCCGAAGTAGGGAACAAAGGTTGGTCAATTGAGTTACGAGAAAATGTCTGATTAATACTAATATTATTAAAACTACCATTCAAAACAGGTGTTCCATCATCTAATGAGAAACCTGTACGGTTATTTAAGTTGATATTTTGGAATGAAATAGTTGTACTTGATACAAAGAAATCATCAGGCCATTTCAAACGAGTTCCTAAACCGACAGAAATACCACCGATACCAAGACCACTAAAGTTTACACTTTCTTTAATAAAACCATTTGAGAAGTTCGTGTAGTAACCACCGACTGTAAACGAGTTTGGCTTTTTACCACCTAACCAAGGTTCTGTAAATGAAGCATTATACGACTGATAAAAACGACCATTCGTTTGTGCTCTAAGCGATAAACGCTGTCCATCACCCATAGGAAGCGGATTCCAAGCTTCTCTATTGAAAATATTTCTAATGGAGAAATTGTTGAATACAACACCAAGCGTACCAATTACACCATTGAATCCGCCCCATCCTGCAGACAATTCTAATTGATCCGATGGTTTTTCTTCTACTGTATATTCAATATCAACCGTTCCTGTTTGTTGATTAACAGGCGTATTAATACCAAGACTTTCAGGATTGAAATATCCTAAATTGATAATCTCACGTTGAGAACGGATAATGTCTGAACGGCTAAACTTCTGTCCAGGCTTCGTTCTTAGTTCTCGACGAATGACATGTTCGTGTGTTCTATCATTTCCTTGAATGGTCACATTAGCAATATCTGCTTGCCCACCTTCATAAATTCTAATTTCAAGGTCAATCGAGTCACCGTCAATAGCTACTTCAACAGGCGTTACACGGAAAAACAAATAACCGTTATCCATATAAAGCGAGTTAATATCACGTCCGTCTTGACTGAAATTTAAGCGAGTTTGTAATAATTGATCATTATAAACATCACCAGATACGATTCCAAGCACTTCTGTTAACTGCTGATCCTTGTAAATAGAGTTTCCTTTCCATTTAATATCTCTAAAATAGTAGCGTTGTCCTTCGTCAATGCTTATTGCAATCACCATATCACCTTCAACGCCTTCTTCGTCTTTAAGACGGAACATACTGTCTTTTGCGACTTTGGCATCTCTATAACCTACGACATTATAATAGGCAACAATTGCTTCTTTATCTGTTTCGTATTCTTTTTTGATGAATTTTGAAGTTTTGAAAATACGCTTTTTACGACTGGTGTTTTCCATTGTCTTGCGCAACTTCGACGTTTTTACATTATCATTCCCAGTAAAAATAATATCTTCAATCTTTACTTTTTCACCTTTATCAATATCAAAAACTAATTTGATAGCGTTTTGGAGAATGGTATCTGACACTTCTCTAACTTCAACCTTAGTATCCAAGAAGCCTTTATCAATAAAGTAGCTTCTGATAGCCGTCTTTGCATTCACTTTGACGTTTTCGGTTACAATCCCACCTTTATGCAAATGTCCTGTAACGGCATCATTTAGATCATCATGTTTTGATTTTTTTACGCCAGAATAAGAGTAGCGTGCTAAACGTGGCAATTCCTGGACGGTAATCACCAACTTTAAAACATCACCGATCTTATCGTCTATGTCAATTTGAATATTTGTAAATAGACGGAGTTTCCATAGCTTACGGATAGCTTTTGGAATTTCTTCTCCTGGAAATTTGATTTTATCTCCGACTTTCAAACCACAAATAGAGACTAATGCGCCTGCGTCTGTGAATTGATTTCCTGCTACCCTAATCGCTCCAATTTCGTAGTTTCCACCAGTATTATAATCAAAAACTGGTTTTTGAGCAAAGGTATTTGCTACAGACACTACACTTAGAAATAATATAAATAATACTTTCTTCATCGTTTATTTTTGTATCGAATTTTTCTTTTTCTAATCTCAAGCTTCTTTTCACGTAAAACTTATCATTCTTTTCCTGACCAAAGAACGGCATGTATTGAAAAATCGCTGCTAAATTATGGATACTCACCCGTTATTTTTAATATATTCCTGTTTTTTGTTGACTTATGACGAATATTAGATGTAAAAGCAGTGCTTTTAGTATTTATTAAGAATCTAATAGTGGTTAATCACCATAAACAATTGAGCATTTGAATAATTGAATATATAAATTGATTCATTGATTCTAAGCAATTTTTTTAGAAATCTATTTTAAAAAATCTATTTTAAGTCATTATTTTCAATATTTAACCTATTTGTTTCAAACACAATTTCTTTAGTGGAATACTTTAAACCATAGATAGTAAACCTTTAATTAGGTTCATCTATTTCTTTAATAATTTTTGATTTAATGCTTTTTATTTTTCATGAAAATAACGAAAAACAAAGACAATAGTAATACACACAAAGTCTTTCATCTAATTATTATTTCATCAATTTCACAAAAGAGAATCAACCGTATTGTATCCTATGACAATTATTTCAATTCAAATAGCAATTTTTTAGCTACATTTGCAGAAATTTTGAGTTATCTATCTAGCAATCGACATAGGAAATACTCGTGCTAAAATCACGTTGTTTGAAGAGGATGAAATTGTTTTGCAGTTTCATGAAAAGGAATTGACTGTTAATGGGTTAGAAAAGTTGTTTCAAGAATATATTATTCAAGGTACAATTATTTCATCCGTAGTCAATAGGAATGAAGTTGTTGAGAATTGGTTAAAAGAACAGACGTTTTTTATTCAATTGAATTATCAAACGCCTATTCCAATTCAAAACGATTACCAAACACCTCAAACACTTGGAAACGACCGAATAGCGGCAGCCGTTGGTGCATTTGCATTATATCCAAACGAGAATTGTTTGATTGTAGATGCAGGAACTTGTATGACTTATGAGTTTATTGATAGCAAAGGTTCGTATAAAGGCGGCACGATTTCACCAGGAATGACGATGCGATTTCGGAGTATGCATGAGTTTACTGCAAAATTGCCTTTGATCGAAAAGCAGCGTTTAGAAAGTTTTATCGGTTTTAATACCGAAACTTCTATGAGAACAGGCGCACAACTTGGTTTATGTTTAGAAATAGAAGGTTTCTATAAATTATATCAGCGAGAATTCGGACAGGTTCGACTAATATTGACAGGAGGAGATGCCGAAATTATCGCTCAACATTTGGAAGAACAAGCAATTATTAATAGAGAAATTGTCCTTATTGGACTAAATAAAATATTAGACTACAATGTCAAAAAATTGGAAAAATTGGGCTAAACTCTTTGTAGTAGCTTTGGTAATGACTGGAACGATGCAATTATCGGCACAAACGCCAACAGATAATTCACCTTATTCAAGATACGGTTTAGGTAATTTAATATCGCCTAACTTTGGTGCTGTAACAGGTATGGCAAATATCTCAACGGCTTATAATAGTTATGGTTCCGTTAACTTGAACAATCCTGCATCATTAGGTTTCTTATACACAACAGCTTTTGAAACAGGTTTGCAAAGTGAATTGAACTGGTTATCGGCAAGTGACGGAACTTCAGATTTTACAGCTGATGGTAATTTATCACATATCGTTTTAGGGTTTCCATTAAAAAATCCGCTGAATAAATTAACCGCTTTGAAACGTTCTAGCTTTAACTGGGGCTCGGCTTTTGGTGTCATACCTTATAGTAAGGTAGCTTATGATATTGAAACAACATCTGCTTTACCAAATGTTGACACGGTTGTTTCTCGTACCAGAGGAACAGGTGGTTTGTATCAGGTGATGTTATCGAATGGTGCAAGCTACAAAGGTTATGCGGCTGGTTTTTCTGTTGGTTATCTTTTTGGTAATATTAATGAAGACCGTACAACTATCTTTTCAGACATTCCAAATTCGTTTACAAACATTTTTATTGATGAAACGAATTATGGTGGATTTATATACAAGTTTGGTTTTCAGAAAGAATTTGTGTTAAATAAAGAAAAAGAAGACCAAAAAGATAGAATGAAAACTAAAGGGAAGCAAACTAAATTAACAATCGGTATTGCTGGAAACAACTCTATGAATTTGTCTACAGAAACAACTTCCCTTGACCGTCGTTTCAATACTTCTTATGGTTTTGATACTATTTCAGTAAGAAACGAAGTATTAGGAAATACAGTCTTGCCTTCTGCTTATAGTTTTGGAGTGACAATAGCACAAGACAATCATTGGTTAGTTGGTTTAGATTATTCTATTGCTCGTTGGGGCAACTATTCAAATCCTTCCAAAACAGATTCTTTAGGCAATTCGTTTAGAATTGGACTTGGTGCGCAATATACACCAAATATACTCTCATTCAATAGCTACCTAAAACGTATGACTTACCGAATTGGTGGTTTTTATGAGTTAGATCCAAGGATTATAGCAGGTGAGCAATTAGTTTCTTACGGTGCAACATTCGGTTTGGGTTTGCCAATTACTTTACCAAAGAAAGGTACGGTTGGTTATACAAATCTTGGTGTAGAAGTTGGAAGATTAGGTGTTGGTTCTCCGATTGGCGAGACTTACATGAGGATTACAGCAGCGTTTACGCTTAATGATAATACTTGGTTCTATAAACGTAAGTTTGATTAAATAAGAAAGATCGCCTTCGGCTGTCAGAAGTCAGATCATTCGCTTCGCTCATTGAGAGATCGTCCCGAATGCTCGGGACTGAGAGAAAAAAAAAGAGCTAATTTTCGGTTAATCGAAAATTAGCTCTTTTTTTAATAAATATGGTTCTTTAAAAATTTAGTGATTTATGTTTTTTAAAAACTACAAATATAAAACCTGACAGTCGAAGGCGATCCCTCAATGAGCAAAGCGAATGATCTCTGCTCTCTCAGCGAAGCGGTCTTTTTATTCAAAAGCACTCAACACTTCACAAAAGCGTTCAATTTCCTTGTTTGTATTATAATAATGAATAGAAGCTCTAATCAAATCATCTTTCAAGCCACGATTAGTCATTTCGATTAGTGTTCCATTTCTATCAATAGCCGAAACGTTGATTTGATGTTCAGCAAGATATTTAATAATATTATCTCGTTGCTTTCCAGCCATTGAAAAAGAAACAATTCCTCCTTTTTGTTCGCCAATATCATGAACTGTTACGCCTTCAATAGTTTCGAGTTTCTCCCGAAGTTGAGCTGCTAAATCGCATAATCTTTTAGAAAGGCGTTCTATTCCAATACTCAAAGCATAGTCAATTGCTAAACCAAAAGCATATTTTCCAGCAAGGTTATTTTCCCAGTTTTCAAAACGTCGAGCGTCAGGACGCATTTTATATTTACCTTGACTCGTCCATTCCGCAGCATGCAAATCCAAGAAAATTGGTTCTAAACCTGCATCAAGCCATACTTTACGAACATATAAAAAACCGATTCCACGAGGTCCACGAAGGTATTTTCGACCAGTAGCAGATAGGAAGTCACAACCGATTTCTCGCACATCTACAGGGATTTGACCAACTGCTTGACAAGCATCTAATAAATATGGAACTTTATTTTTGCGGGCAATTTTACCAATAGCGATAGCAGGATTGATTAATCCGCCATTTGTTGGAATATAGGTAACTGCAATCAATTTGACTTGACTATCAATCATTTCAGCTAACGCATTAACATCAACTTGACCGTGTTTGTCATTTGGAATGACCTTGATGACAATTCCTCGACGTTTTTTTGCTTGTAAGAAACTTATATAGTTGCTAGCATATTCCGCTTCGGATGTTAAAATGACATCGCCTTTTCTAAAATTCAAACTATGAAAAGCCATATGCCAAGCTACGGTAGCATTTTCAACAATAGCAATTTCCTCTCGTTGCGCATTGATGAGTTCAGCAATCGCATCGTAAGTATGTTCAATTTGTACTTTAAATTTAGCGGCCGTTTCATAGCTACCATGATTGGCTTCGTATTGAATATAACCGATCATGGCATCTCGAATAGCGTTCGGCATCAAGGCAGCACCTGCATTATTAAAATGAATTAAATGCTTAGTTGCGTCCGTTTCTGTACGAATTTGATGTATTTCAGAAGAAGTGAATGTCATTGTTTTTTCTTTAGAAAAGAGGAAAGAGTATTGAGTAATATAATTTTTTTTGATTAAATCGTTAAAAATAGAATCAAGATATGATCTAATTACGTAGTTGTCAGCCTGTCCCGAAATCTCGGAGATTAGCAGTAGGTAGTTAGAAAACACAGCGTAATTACTGCCTACTGCGTAACAAAATTATAATTCATACAAGATTGTTCATAAACCTCAAAAAAAATATTCACCTCAATACACTGTTCTCTCTTCTTTTTAAAATTGATATATAGTTCTAAATGTTAATAATCGATTAATTTGTGGTTCATTGATAATGTTACCTACCTCAATATCAACAATACTAAAGGTAGAATTAGACCACCTCAGGTCGAAGCCCCAGTGACTATCTATAAAATAACCAAATCCTAATACTACATTAATATCGTTATCCCGATAATAAGGTGTACGTTCTGCGGTTTCGTCGAAATCTCTTTGCAAAAACTCGGAACTCAATAACCTATTGTAAGATAATCCACCGCTGATACGAACGCCGCCATCCATATAGTGCATCATCACAGGAATAGAAATATAGTTCAGTTTGTAATGCGTCAAAAAACCGTCTAACCTTGGTTCTGAGCGGCTTCCTTTTTGACTGTACAAAATAGAAACACTTGGCATCCAAGATTCTTTTAGTCGATAAGAAACCTCCATACCAGCTTCTAAACCTAGTTTATTGTAACCTGCGATATCATCACCGTTGATTTGAGCCGCATTCAAACCAGCTATTAAGCTAAGCTTAAATGTTCCAATAGGAATTTGGTCTTTTTTATCATCATCTTGAGCTATTGCAAGATTAGAAAATAAGCCAATAAAAAGTAATACAAAGCTATATTTTAAATTAATCATTAGTTTCCCTGTTAAGTGTTTTTATAAAATTTAAAGACATTCCTGTTGAAAACTCACCATTTATATAAGACTGTGTTTGCATTCGCAAAGCTAACGCAGTCTTTTCATTTATATCATAATTTAATTGAAAAACAATATTTCCGCCCACTGAAAACCTTGGATCTTGCGAATTTGCAAAGTTTCCATTAGGGAGTAAATTCTGCTTAATATCATTTACAAACATTAATGAAGGACCTAAACCAGTGTACAAATGAAGGTTTCCAACAGAAATCATTCTAAGATAAATATTTTGGTCAATATGAATTGTAAATGTATTTAGTATTCGTTCGCCTTTGCCCCAAAGTCTAAAATAATCATCAATATGTTTACCGTAACCGATATTAGATGATATGCCAACATTTAATCTTTTATTAACTACTGCAATATATTCAAATTCCAATTTAGGAATAGCAATATCTTCAGAACCTAAAAAATGCATTCCAACTCCTCCTCGGATATAGCTTAACGGAGGTTCATCTTGCGCAATAATTGATGATATTATAAAACAATGAATGATAATTAATAGTAATGTTTTTTTCATGTTTTAATGGTGTTTCGGTTATTTTTATAATTTCCTCTTTTAGTAAAACGAAAGTCGGACTTATTTTGGAAACATAAAAGGGCAAAACTGCATAAAATATTTTATATCTTCTAAATTAGCGATATTTGTGTATTAGAACAACTAATTCAAGTGTATAAATGTTAAAACCAACGACACATAATTTAAAAAAGCTACAAGTTCTTTTAGAAGAGCAATCTTATGTAGTTCGATTTGAAAAAGGAAATTTTCAATCTGGTTATTGTTTGATTGAAAATAAGAAGGTAGCGATTGTCAATAAATTTTTTGATACAGAAGGAAAGGTTAATTGCTTATTAGATATTTTGGCAAATGTTGAAATTGATGAAAGTCTATTTTCTGATAAAAACCTGAAATTGTATAAAAAAGTATTTAAAGCAGCGGAAGGGAAAACATTAGAAATAGAATTTTAAACCGACACAAACGAATAATTTTGAAAATCACATTTCTAGGAACAGGCACTTCTCAAGGTATTCCAGTCATCGGCTGCAATTGCGAAACTTGTCGCTCTACCAACGCTAAAGATAAGCGACTAAGGACAGCAGTTCTTGTAGAAACACAAGGTAGAACATTGGTGATTGATACAGGTCCAGATTTTCGTCAGCAAATGTTAAGGGCAAATGTTTCTAAAGTCGATGCGGTGCTATTGACACACGAACACAATGACCATATTATTGGTATTGACGATGTGCGTCCATTTAACTTTAGATACAAAATGGATATGCCTGTTTATGCAGAGCAACGTGTTTTATCTAATATAGAAGAGCGTTTTAGTTATATTTTTAAATCGACTTATCCTGGTGTTCCAAGATTGGTGATGCATCCGATTAGCAAAAACGAACCGTTTGAAGTCTTCGAGATTCCTATTATCCCAATTGAAGTGTTGCACTATAAATTGCCTGTTTTAGGTTATAGGTTTGGAAATTTTACTTATTTAACGGATGTCAAGACTATTTCAGAAACAGAATTACGCAAAACGTTCGATTCCGATGTTTTAGTCATTAGCGCATTGCACAAAAAGGAACATATTTCTCATTTATCGCTTTCCGAAGCATTAGATCTCATCAAAATAATTCAACCAAAACAAGCTTATTTAATACATTTTAGCCACAGAATGGGTTTACATGATTCTGTTCTAAAGGAATTACCAAGCAATGTAAGTATCGCTTATGATGGAATGGTGATAGAGGTTAATTGAAAATTGACAATGGATAATTGACAACGAAAAAAAGATTTATTGTCATTTATTTTAAGATTCCTTTCAGCATTAGAAAACAAATTTTTTTAAACAGCATTTCTATAAGCGTTGTCAATTGTCCATTATCAATTCTCAATTCAATATCACAAACTCATTCGTTTTAACTCGTCGACTACAAATTCAGAAGTTCGCATTGCCAAAGCTAAAATAGTCCAAGTACAATTTTTATCTGCCTGTGAAGTAAAAGGGCCCGCATCTACAACAAACACATTTTTAGCGTCGTGAAGCTGCGCAAATTTATTTGTAACAGACGTATTTGGATCGTTGCCCATTCTCGTCGTTCCGACCTCATGAATAATCTGACCTGGCGCAAGCAAACCGTAATCATCTTTTTTTGTTGGTTTATTACCTAAGGCAATTCCGCCCATATTATGAATAACTTCCTCAAAAGTATCCTGCATGTGCTTTGCTTGCAAAATCTCATAATCTGACCATTTATAATCAAATTTCAAAACAGGAATACCAAATTTATCCACCACATTTGGGTCAATAGAACAACGGTTTTCAAATTTTGCAATAGACTCGCCACGACCAGCCATTCCGATAGAAGCACCGTAAAACTTCTTCACATCATCTCGAAGTTTCGTACCATAACCACCAACTTGACCTTGCACAAATTTATTTAATTCATGCGAAGTACTACCAAAACCATAAGCAGGCATTCCCATTCCGCCCCAAGTTTCAATATGATAACCTCTTGGGAAATCCAATTTTTTATTATCCAACCACCAAGGCGAATAAACATGTAAACCACCAACGCCATCTTCATTGTAACGTTTGCGATCCATTAATGCAGGAATAAAAGCAGAACGCCCTGCGCCAGTCGAATCGTGTAAATATCGACCCACATGATCGCTGCTATTTCCTAAACCATTTGGATGTTGTTTACTTTTTGAATTCAACAAAATACGAGCAGAACTACAAGCCGATGCGCCAAGCATGACGACCTTTCCTTTGAGCTGAAATTCTCTATTTTCTTTTTTATCAATATAAGAAACGCCCGTTGCTTTACCTTCTGAGTCAGTCGTAACGGTTCTAACCATGCAATCATTATACAAATCAACTTGTCCGCCTTTCATCGCTGGAAAAATCAAACAAGAACCCGAAGAAAAATCTGCATAAATATTGCAAGAGCGACTGCATTGACTACAATAAAAACAAACTCCTCTGTCTTTATTAAGGCGTTTGGTCAGAATAGACAATCGAGAAGGAATGACATCTACACCAGATTTTCGTGCGCCCTTCATATAATATAATTCGTGTAATCTAGGCTTAGGAGCAGGAAGAAAGAAACCATCAGGATCGTTCCTCCTACCCTCTTTTGAACCAAAAACACCAATCATCTTATCTAATTTGTCATAATACGGCTTAACGTCATCATAAGTAATAGGCCAGTTTTCGCCTAGTCCGTCAATACTTTTTCGCTGAAAATCATCAGGACCAAATCGTAAGGAAATCCTGCCCCAGTGATTGGTTCTACCACCGAGCATTCGAGAACGCCACCACATAAATTTAGTATCTTTTTCGACCGTATAAGGTTCTCCGTCAACTTTCCAGTCTCCATACGACATGTCATAATCGCCAAACGCACGAGTCGTACTTGCGCCACGACGAGGCGAATCCCAAGGCCATTTGAATTGTGTCATCGTTTCTGGATCTTTTGGATCGAAGAAAGGTCCAGCTTCTATTAAAGCAACCTTCAAACCAGAATTGGCTAAAATATTGGTTGCCATACCGCCGCCAGCACCCGAACCGACTATTATAGCATCGTAGACTTTTGAAGATTTTTTGATTTGCATATGTTGGTTCTATTTGGTTAGATTTAAAATCTATGTTGATTAATTTTGGTTGTTCTGCTAACTTAATGATTTTTTACAACTATGAAATGATAATAAAGACTAATAAACAGGAAATGGTATTCATTAATCGACAGATTACGGACGTGTTTCTAATAAAAACACAGATTTACTGATATTTTACTAGTTTAGCCACAAAGCTTAAAATAACTTTCTCTGTGCCTCCGTGTTTCTGTGTTTAATTTTTCTAATGGAGTAGCATATTTATTAGTTTAGGAAAAACATTTAAAATAACTTTCTCTGTGCCTCCGTGTCTCTGTGTTTAATTTTTTTATGGAGTAGCATATTTATTTATAATCAATTGAGAATCATGGGAATTTTAGAAAATATAAAAATAGCATTACGTTCAGTTCGCTCCAATTTACTTCGAGCAATACTAACTTTGTTAATTATAGCCATCGGTATTTTATCGCTTGTTGGTATTTTGACGGCAGTAGACAGTATAGCTGCGACAATTTCCAATGACTTTTCAAGTATCGGTGCGAACGTATTCGAACTTGAGCCGAGCGGAGATAATTTCCGGAGAAGAGGAAGACAATCCAAACAAGGACCTAATATCGATTACCGTCAAGCAGCCAGTTTTAAAGAAAAATATAATTATCCATCAATCATTGCCATTTCGTTAAGAGGATCGGATTTAGGAACCGTCAAATGCGGTGAAAGAGAAAGTAATCCAAATGTTGTCATTAAAGGTGGTGATGAAAATTACCTTGAGTTAGACGGTTACAAAATAGAATTAGGACGTTACTTTACAAAGTCAGAAGCTGAAAATGGTCGTAATATCTGCGTGATAGGTCAAGACATCGTAGAGTCTTTATTTGATGAAAATTCTGAAAAAGCACTAGGTAAAATATTAAATGTAGGAAGTCTAAAATACAAAATCATTGGAGTATTAGCTCAGAAAGGCTCTGGTTTTGATAACAGTTCTGATAGAACCGTTCTGATTCCGTTGCTTAATGCAAAAATGGTTTATGGTACAAAAAACCGTTCTTATACCGTTGCGGTTTCTATTAAAAATGCACAAGATTTAGACGCAGGAATTGCCGCTGCAATGCCCGTTTTTAGAAACATTCGCAAACTGAAAATCGGAGAAGAAGAAGATTTTAAAATGACTAAAAGCAATGGACTATTAGAAATTTTAGAAGAACAGCAAGGATATTTACGATTTGCAGCTATAGTTATTGGCATCATTACCTTATTAGGTGCATCAGTTGGTTTAATGAATATAATGTTAGTGTCAGTCACCGAACGTACCCGTGAAATCGGTATTCGGAAGGCACTTGGCGCAACTAGAAAAAATATTCTAACACAGTTTTTAATTGAAGCCATTGTCATTTGCCAGTTAGGCGGAATAGTCGGAGCAACCCTAGGTATTCTAATTGGAAACGGCGTAGCATCAGCACTCAATGGTACTTTTATCATTCCTTGGAATTGGATCATTTTATCAATGATAATCTGTTTAGTCGTTGGTTTAGCCTCTGGTATTTATCCAGCACTAAAAGCATCAAGACTAGACCCGATCGAAAGTTTGCGATATGAATAGTTTTTCTAATGGCAAGAATGGAACTTTTATTCGTGAAAAATTCGTTAATCCAAAAGCTAATATTTACTTTAGTAATATCTTAAGATCAAGTAAACATAACTATGCTTGGCAATTGTACATTGAACAACTTGTCCCGACAACTCGGGATTTTTAATTGTACAACTTGTGGCGATTACTCGCTATTATAATTAACCATTCAACTAAAATTAAAGAAAAAAATGGAAGAGACTTATAGAACTTACGCCAAACCAGTAGCCGCAGAACAAGAAGATGTTCAAGCAGCTTTTATACGTAAAACATATATGCACGTTGCTTTAGCCGTTTTAGGTTTCGTAATTGTAGAAGCGGCATTTTTAAGTACACCTTTTATCGTTCAGATTGGTCTTTCTATGGCATCAGGTATGACATGGCTATTAGTTTTAGGCGCATTTATGTTCGCAACTAACTACTTAGAACGTTGGGCAATTAATTCACAAGACAAGCAACAGCAATATTTAGCGTTCACGCTATATGTAGTCGTTCAAGCATTTATATTCGTTCCTTTATTATACATGGCAATGGCGATGACAGGAGATTTATCCATTATCAGCCAAGCAGGAACCGTTACTTTATTCCTATTTAGCGGATTAACAGCCGTTGTTTTCTTATCGGGAAAAGACTTTTCGTTTTTACGTTCAGCACTTACTATAGGAGGTTTTATTGCAATGGGACTTATTGTAGCAGGAATGATTTTTGGTTTTTCATTGGGATTATGGTTTTCAGCTGCAATGGTTCTTTTTGCCGCAGGTTCAATCCTTTACCAAACATCAAATATGATGAAAGGCTACCATAAAGGACAATATGTAGCAGCATCACTAGGATTGTTCGCATCATTAATGCTAATGTTCTGGTATGTTCTTAGCTTTTTTATGAGTAATGATTAAGATAGTACAATAGCTATCTGGATTAGTCGACTAGATGAAATTGAACTCATTGAGCTAATTTAAAATAAAATAAGAAAGCAAAACACAAAAAATTGTGTTTTGCTTTTTTTAATTGAAGATTGTCTAGTCTTGAAATAAGGTTACACATTAAGTACTTGAACAAAAGCTTTCACGTACTGCCGTGTTT
>CAZMEH010000123.1:0-2264 GCA_964564885.1 uncultured Saprospiraceae bacterium
ATGGGCATTACGACGAATTCAACGATAAAAAATAAAATAGGAAAAGTCAAATATTTTGAGAATACCTGACCTTTTCCATTTTTTAAAGTGTTGAATATTATAAGCCTAAAACGGACAATTTGTACATTTATCAATTCTCATATCATAACGAGAAATAGACTCTGTGATTCTTGTATCAAAACGAACGCCATCTGTCGTGCCAACTATTCTAAATTCCGTACGACGATTTCGCTGATGTTCTTCTTCCGTACATGGTACTTCGTTGATACAATCGTTTGTCGGTTGATTTTCACCATAACCAACATAAGTCAATCTATTTTTAGGAATTCCTCTTTTTATTAACCAAGCGACAACCGCTTTAGCACGTTTTTTTGATAAGTTATCATTGTATCTATTAGAACCACGAGCATCTGTGTGAGAACCAATTTCTACAATATATTTTGGATTTTCTTCTAATATATTATTCAATCTATCTAAATCGTCTCGTGCATCATCACGAATATATGATTTGTCAAAGTCATAATAAATATGACGCAATACAAATGTCCTTGTTACTCCTCCATTTGTAGTTGTAGTTGTATCGGGTAGTGGTGGTTCATCTACAAATATTAAAACTGGCTCTAATTCCATATCTACTTGAAGATCCATAGAAGAAGTCTTTCCTCTTGTACAGATTTTTTCTCTATTTACTGATAAATAGTAGTTTCTGTTAAATTCTGACATAGTATCCTTAGAAGCTACAACTCTATAACAACAATGATCTTTCAAATCATTAAAGAAATACTTACCATCCCAAGAAGTTGTAAATTCTCTTTCTCCTTCATCACAATCGTTTTCTAAAATAACTTTTGCACCGCCAATTGCTCGCCTAGTTACTGCATCTATAATGACGCCTGCCATATTAAATTCATACGGCTTAGATAATGGAACTTTTACAAGCATTTTTGAACCAGGTTCATAGCCATTTGTACAGCCTTCTAAGTCGTTATCTTCATATTCCTCCTTACTCGCAAAGAATTTGCAACACTCGTTTAATGGCATTTCTATTATAACACGACCATCACTGCCTGTTTTAAGTGTTTCTTTTGAACAATCATTGAAAACAGCAGCTCCTGAAATTGGGTTGTTTGTTGCTTTATCAAATACTAATATTTCAATATTCACTACTTTTTTTCTAAAGCTATAAATATCATCACGACCTTTACCACCTGGTCTATTCGATGAGAAATATCCAAATGTTTCATCATCATTCAAAATGATTGAATGGTCATCGTACTTTGTGTTTAATGGTGCACCGACATTTGATGGTGGAGACCAAGAATTATCGACATTTGTAGTAGAATAAAGATCTAATGAACCTAAACCAATTTGCCCATCAGAAGAAAAATATAACTTCCTAGAAGCATTATGATAATAAGGAAAAACCTCATGTCCTTCTGTATTAACGATTGGTCCAAGATTTATTGGCGGGCCCCAGGTTCCATCTTCATATGTCGTTGAGTATAGATCCATACCGCCAAATCCGCCTGGCATATCAGAAGAGAAATACAATGTCTTACCACCTTCTGATACACTTGGATGTGCGACAGAATACTCATCTGAGTTGAAAGGAAGTCCTGTTAAGTTTTTCCATTTTCCGTCTTCTCTATTTCCTATAAATATTTTTAACCGAGTAACTCCTTCGTCATCTCTACCACGAGTACGATCAAAGAAATTATTCCTTGTAATATAAATAGTTTGCTGGTCTTTTGAGAAAGCAACTGGTCCATCATGGAATTTTGTATTGATTTCTCCAGTATATTCTTTAGGCTCTTTCTCGTAAGTAAACTCGTAGTTTGCGGCGTCTAAAGTGTTAATATTAGTATAAAACAATTCCAAAAATGGATAACCTGTCCATTCGTGAATACGGTCAACTATACCATTTTCATCTCTTTCTGAAGTAAAGATCAACCCTTTACCGTACAGAACAGAACCAAAATCATCAAATTCAGTATTGATAGGTACTTCCTGAATCTCGTAACAAGAATTACATTTGTTTAAAATAACTTCTAATTCATCCTTTGTACATGCTTGTGATAGTAAAGCGCCACGCTGTTGATCTGGTTCTAAGCGGTTGTATTCTTTAAAAAACTCTTTTGCTAAATCACATTTATTATTAGCTTGCAATGCCATACCGTAGTATAAGTAATAAATAGATTTTGCATCTGGAAGGTTAACGATTTGACCGTACCAATATTCAGCTTCTTGCCAATTATCAGTTCTTC
>CAZMEH010000124.1:0-1603 GCA_964564885.1 uncultured Saprospiraceae bacterium
AACACCTTTGGAAATTTGTGCTTTGAGAAGTGAAGATCGTAAAATAGATATTGGTGTTTTATTGATAAAAAACGGTGCGGATATATTGGTTAAAAACAAACAAAATCGTCCAATTTTATCAACTTATAGCTTCGAAAAAGATTTTATCAAAGCTGTTGAACTAGCTTTAAAATAAGGGTTAAATAAATTTATATTTTTAGGGACGTTATTTTATTCTAATTTTTTTGCTTGTAAAAGTGACTTTATCTGGTATAAACGAACTTTTTCAAGTAAAAAAGTAGGATAAAAGGACAGCATTAAAATGTAAATTTATTTGGTCGTCATTCCTTTAAATTAAGCGTAGGTTTTATGGTTCATAATTATACAGCCAACGCTTAATCAAATCTTCATCGCCAGACACCTTGCCAACAACCTTATATTTGGAACGAATCAAAGACAGTGAAGTAATTGCTTTTTCGTTAATCACCCGCTTTGGGCTACGACCCGTTGAATGAATCATTCGAAGTTCTACGCCATCATAAAACAGAAAACCTGCGTGTGTATCTAAACCAACAACATACAAACCTTCGCCCATACTTTCGACTTCATAAACGAATTTCTGAATAGAAACCTTACGAAAACGTTGTATTAAATCTTCATCAACCAGGTTTTTAATCATCGTTTCAGAAGCAGCTTGAGCCATTTTAATACGTTTAATGGGTATCCCAATATCTCTTAAAACCGTCGTTACAAAGTAACCGCAAGCTATTTTACCTACTCCAGGCACTTGTGTTGTTCCATTAAAATCATACTTTGTATCATACCAGTGTGGGAATAATTCCTTTTCAACCAAGTCCATTAAATCAAAACTTGCATTCGCCATCATTTCGTACTTCTCAAAATTACTTTCGGTTTCATTAAAAATAGTCAATTCTCTTTTACGACTGTTTGCTACATCATATAGCTTCGCTTCGTAACTACCAGGAACGTATAGTTTAAATTTTTGATAAGGCGAATCTGACGATAATGTATTAGAACAAGAATTTGCTCTTGTCATTAAAATAATAGCTAAAGCTGCAAAAATCAGCCATCGAAAATACTTCCATTCCATAAAGGGAATTTTTAATTTTGTATTGAAGGAAACGTAAAAATAAAACAAATAAGTTTAAATTAAAAACAAAATACAAATTGTTTTATTTTAATCTATCAAAAATATAACCTCCTTTTTTTACGCCCCAAACCTCTTCACCTTTTTTATTAAATCCTCTATCCCAACTGATTACTTTATCTGCAAAAATTTCGGTTTCTGAAGTCGCATAACTTGCACCGTCAAGTGTACTTTTACAAGTACCTTCCTTCGTTGCGCCTCGATAATATTTGTCTGCAACCTTACGTAGGTAAACATCACAGCCATTTTTTAACGCCAAATTAGCTGGATTAATTACATCAAATACACTTGGTGTTTTCCATTTTCCTGTAAAATCGTTTGGATCTGGCAGAGTATAAATAATCCTTCTGAATAATTCATTATCTACTTTTTCTATTTTATAAACACGTTGTCGGTAAGATTTTTCTACACCTTTAGATAATATTTGCTCTGCATAAAGCCAGTTTCCATCTTTTA
>CAZMEH010000125.1:0-2733 GCA_964564885.1 uncultured Saprospiraceae bacterium
ATCAATTGACTCAAGAATTGAAAAGTTTATATTATTTTCCTGCTTATGAAATAGCTTTGGACGAATTGAGGGATTATCGTTTTTATAATGCAGATATGATACATTTGACAGATGTTGCGTTGGAATACATTTGGGAACAATTCGGAAATACATTCTTTTCAGCAGATACAAAACAGCTCAATAAACAATTCAAAAAACTACAACAAGCCCTTTCACATCGACCTTTCAATCCAGCTTCGGAACAACATCAAGCCTTTTTGGAAAAACAAAAAGAACTTCTTGAAGCTTATCAAAAACAGTATTCCTATTTAGATTTTTCAAAATAAAAGTATAAATTATCCTAATTATTCGTACGCTTTTAACATCAAATTTAAATAAAATGAAAAAAAATTTCACTATTGCCTTTATTCATTTTTTTCTTGTCAATTTCGTAGTTGCGCAAGATATTGTTTCCGTCAATCATCTTGGCTCTTACACGCAAGCACAAATTCAAGCATCGATTCCTGTTCCTTTAATTGGATTAGATTTTGGCGTTGATGCATACAAAGTGAATTACAATACGACCGATCCATTTGGGAATAATACAGTTGCTTCTGGCGTATTGTATATTCCGTCGGGTTGCGATAATTTTCCTTTGATCTCTTACCAACATGGAACAATTTTGGAAAAGGAAAACGTTGCTTCCCGTAACCCAGAAGACGTCGGTTTGCTTGCAGCAGCATTTGGCTTTGCTTGCACTGCAGCAGATTTTCTTGGAATGGGCGATAATTCTGGTACTCATCCATATATTCACTCAGAGTCGGAAGCTACTGCTTCTATTGACTTGATGCGTGCAGCACGAGATTTTATGACTGACACCTTGACTTATACACTAAATGGACAAGTTTATTTACTCGGTTACTCGCAAGGCGGTCATGCTACGATGGCGGTTCACAAATACGTTGAAGACAATAATTTATTGGCAGAATTTGATATAAAAGGTTCTTCGCCATTGTCTGGCCCTTATGATTTGGTAGGCGTTCAGATGGATATGATTTTGGACTCATCTTATACTTCGCCAGCTTACATTGCATATATTGCAGATAGCTATCAATATGTTTACGGGAATTTGTACAACTCACCAAGCGATTATTATAAATCACCTTATGATGTGACTATTCCGCCTTTGTTAGATGGAACGCACACTTTATTTGAACTGAATACTGCTTTGCCAAACAATATTTTTTTATTTATGGAAGACAGCGTAATGCAGAATGTTATCGCTGATAGCTTGACGAATCTACATCCTTTGCGTGCTGCTTTGGTTCGAAATAGTAATTACGATTGGTTGCCAACCCGTCCGATTCGTATGGCTTACTGCGATGGTGATGAACAAGTCAATTATATGAATAGTCTTAAGGCTAAAAGTACAATGATTGCCAATGGCGCAACAGATGTTGATGCTATTCATATCTTGCCTGGAGCAACGCACGGAGATTGTGCCTTGCCTGCTATTTTAAATGCAGTGAATTGGTTTTTGACAACAGCTACGATTTGCACACCTTGGACAACGAATGCATTAAATGTCGATTTTAATCAATCGGTTCGTGTTTTCCCAAATCCAGCGAATGATATTTTAAATATTCAATTAGATGATAATTTAAGTAATCAGGATTTAATGATTGAAATTTTGGATTTGAATGGTCGAGTTCTAAAACAATCAAATCTTACTCAGACTTCTAATACTCAATTATCATTAACCGAACTTAGTCAAGGCATGTATTTGATTAGAGTTTATAATGGGCAAGTGAATGTTTGGAAAAAGGTTGTTGTAAAATAAAGAAAGGTACAGACTGTTTTAGCTGCCTCAAAAACGCTATTATTTTGCGGAGGCAGCTAAATCAACCTTTACGTTATAATATTTTTCGATAGAGATTTCCTAGTGTTACTGTTGGTAAATCTATATTTTTCAACTTTCCTTTTAACTTAATATCTAACGTTCCTGTTTGATTTTTTTGTTGAATAATTAAATCCTTAATTTGCCAAAGCATACCTAAGTGTTGGAAACTGAATCCATTAGCATCAGCAGTTACTTTTGAAGAATAATTCTTAATATTAATGGTCGCACCATCGTAGACTTTGATTGTTTTTTTACCTTCATCTGTCTTGAATGTCAACTTTATGTTAGAAGCATCTTTCAGTTTTACACGAATTACATTATTAGAGACCGTCATATAGTCAACGTTTTTTATCAACCTATTTTTTGTACTTCTAGGTAATTTATCACTTAAAGCTTCTGCAATAACAGCACCTGTTACCCTTGAATTATTCTTTTTTGTAACAATTCTATTGACCTCATGAATAATCGTTTTTGCACTAATACTGCTACCTTTTAAGGTTCTCGCAATATTTTTAACATCACTCACTTTTATTGTTTTAGAAGAACGACTAGACTTGCCAGAAGTGTTTCGGTTCTTAGTATTAGTGGCTGTTCTATTATCAGTATTTGATGATTTAGCTAATTTTCCTTCGTCTGCGACATACAATTCTTCATCCTCCGAAACATCATCAACCTCAATACTGTCTAAATAATAAGAATCATTTAAAACAAACGCTTCTTCTTCACTCGGCATGAAGTCACCTTCTTGTTGTCCGTACAAGAAAAAAATACACACACACGCCACACCTATCGCAAAACTGCCAATCAGATAAATGTATTTGGACTTAAAACTGTTTTTTGATAATCTCGACATA
>CAZMEH010000126.1:0-1775 GCA_964564885.1 uncultured Saprospiraceae bacterium
CTTCTCTCTTCTCTCTTCTAAAAAAAAATACAGTTATCGGATACCTCGCAGGTATCCGATAACTAAAACTACTCCGCCAACTTAGCGCCATCTTCAATATCAACGCTATAAGGAGATAAGTCGATACCAAATTTATTTTTATAACTCGTTGAAGCTTCTTTGATGAAGTTTTCGACTTCTTTTTTCTCAATAACATTGATTGTGCAACCGCCAAAACCGCCACCCATCATTCTGCTACCTAGTATATAATCTTTGCTTCTTGACAATTCAACTAAATAATCTAACTCTTTACAACTTACCTCATAATCGTTTTGCAAACTATCATGTGATTGATAAATGAGCGCTCCAAGCTTGTTGAAATCTTTAGCTTTCATCGCCTCAGTTGCAGCAAGTACCCGATTATTTTCTGAAATGATATGGCGACATCTACGAAAAACTGCTTCTGGCATTTCCGCAGCGCAATCATTCAACATTTGTTCTGTTGCATCTCGCAAAGATTGAACCGAAGGATATTTTTGTTGAAAAATAGAAACACCTTGATTGCATTCACTTCTTCGAGTATTATATTCAGAGTCCGATAACGCATGGGAAACATTCGTGTTCAATAACAACAACTGATAATCGCCTAAATCCAAGGGAAAATACTCAAACTCCAATGAGCGACAATCCAATAACATGACTTGATTTTTAGCACCCATCACGCTTGCGAACTGATCCATGATGCCGCATTTGATGCCCGCAAAATGATGTTCCGCCATTTGACACGCTTTTATCAGTTGCCATTTATCAAAACCCAATTCAAATAATTCATTCAAGCCATAAGCCAAACTACATTCCAAAGCGGCAGAAGAACTCATACCACTTCCAATTGGCACATCACCTTCAAATTCGCAATCGAAGCCAGTTAGTTTTGCACCGATTTTTTGCAATTCAGACACCACGCCCATGACATAATTTTCCCAGCCACTTTCAAGCGGTTCAAAGCTAGACAAATTGAACTCAAAGCTTTCTTGAACATTGTTTGCCACAAATTTACAAATATCAGCCTGTCCATTTTTTTTAAGCTGAACAACCGTTTTCTTATCAATAGCAGCAGGCAAAACAAAGCCTTCATTATAATCTGTATGCTCTCCAATGATATTAATTCGACCAGGAGATTGCGCAATTATAGTTGGATTTTCCATTTTTATCGTCTAAGTTTTCCTTATTCTCAATTGAACCATGAATATTAGATGTCAGACGACTTAGGCAAAGTAAATTAATAAAATTGTCATTCTGAGGAATTTTTTTTTGCTAGACAAGGCGGAAAACACAGGTATCCCGAAGTCTCGGGATGACGAATATTTTCAACGAAGTATGGCAGAAAAAGATGAATTCATAATGGCTAATTTATTATTTTACTTTGCCTTAAAGTCGTCTGACATCTCGTAACCCTATATTTACCAAAAAACATTCTTCTGAAAATATTTTTTTCCGCTATTTTCATAAGAATGTTTTTTAAAGGGCAACAAGTCTATTCTTAATTGAAATAGCATTTAATCATAGGGCAAATAGTTTTATAAGTAGTCGAGCAAATTTAATCGACACTTTTTAAATAGATAGTTTTTTGTGCTAAACAAAGCTTTTTTGAGTAGCTACTTAATAATTAACTTATGATATATTATTATTTCGCTCTCAATACTTCTTTGTAAGAAAAAACTACCCTTGCTTGTCTCTTCGTGTATTTCTCCTAAATCATTTAAAATTTGTTTAAATTTTTTATGATTGTTTTGATG
>CAZMEH010000127.1:0-6148 GCA_964564885.1 uncultured Saprospiraceae bacterium
TAAGATTGACTATTATAAGCCAATAACAATTCGCTAATATCCTTATTTAAAAATTCACCACCTTTCAAAGCAGAAAAACCGAGGACTTGATGTTTATTATCACATCCTGCTATCAAACCTGAAATCGTCCCTCCTGTTCCAACCGCAGTACAGATATAATCAAACGGAATATCAATTTCATCAATAACCTCTGCACAACCTTTTACTGCTAAAGTATTCGTCCCTCCTTCTGGTATAATATACGGGTGATTATATTTTTCTGCTATCTCTTTCAAAAAAACAGGATCAGTTTTCCTTCGATAATCTGTTCTACTAATAAATTCAAGTTGCATACCTTGTTCTTCTGCAAAAGAAAGTGTCTTATTATAAGACTGATTATTTTCTCCACGAATGAGACCAATCGTCCCAAAATCGGAAATTTTTCCAGCAGCAGCCACAGCGTGAATATGATTAGAATAAGCACCACCAAAAGTGAGTAAAGTGAATTTATTCTGATCTTTTGCTTGAGTAATGTTATATTTTAGCTTTCTAAACTTATTTCCTGATACCAAACTATGTATTTTATCGTCACGTTTTAAATAAAAATTAACAGATTTCTGTTTAAATAAAAGAGTATTAATTTCTATTAATGGTGAATTATACTTCATAGTGATATTTAATGTAATAAATTGTTAAAAATTATAACCAATAATTTGTTTTTATTAATGTCACAAATTTTTTTTAAGCTACTTGACAGGTATTTAATTAAAAATGCTTAATATTGCTGTGACAAAATTAGGCTATTTTAATAAAGAATAAAAACATTGAATTTTTCTTAGAAGACGGAGGCTTTGGAATAATTATTGTCATTTATTATAATAAGTTAAAGATATTAGCTTAAAAATCAGTAAATAATTTTGATTAAGCATAAAAAAAATTATTTTTGTAAAGTACAAATGAAAAAATTAAGTTTTTTTAATCATAAAATGTGACTTCAAATAAAAACTGTGATTATTTAAGTGTAGATTAGAAAAGTAGACAGATATAGACTTTTAAAGTCAATAAATATATAGCAAAGAGTTTTAAGTCTTGTTTTCATTTTGTTTTTTGGGGTTATGCAGGGTGCTACAACAGTAGCACTCAGCCTTTTTTGAAAAGTAAACACATATAGGCTTTCGAGTCAACAAATATATAGTAAAGAATTTAGGTCTTGTTTTCATTTTGTTTTTTGGGGTTATACAGGGTGTAAGTTTTCTTACACCCTTTTTTTATGCCCATTCCGTACCGTCTACCGATAGCTATTGGCATTAGTCGACTAGGTTAAACAAAACAATTGCCTTGTTCTTAGTGTATTAGAATTTCCTTAAAGTTAGCTGCTATTTCAACCTGATCATCTTCAATTTTTGTCGAAATACCATCAACAGTAATAGTTTTATTAGAACCAAATCCAATTAGATTCAATCGGTATTTATCAAAACTAGCTTCAAAATTTCCTTCAATGGTTTGTTGAATAATAGTTTTCTCCTCATTTCCAATCAATTCAAAAGAAGCTAACCTGTAATTATTATTTTGATAATCGTATCCATCGCCACTATCTTGATAGAGTTCACTAACTTCTTTTCCTTTTTTATAATAAATATTCAAATCTAATGTGCCGATAGGCTTTTCATTAGAATATTGCATGATAGGTGCAATAGGTAAAACAGTTCCTGCTTTTACAAAAAACGGAATTTGACTCAATGGCGTTGAAACACTAACGGTTTGCTGTCCTTCATAAAATTCGTTTGTCCAGTAATAATACCAATGACTTTGTGGAAGATAAACCTCTTTTGCTTGCATTTGAGGTGTCTCGACAGGAGAAACTAAAATACTATTACCAAAAACAAAATTTTCCTCATTATCTATCGCAACACGATTATTTTGGTCGAAAAATGATAAAGGTTGAAGAATAGGCGTTCCATCTTGTACATATTTTTGAAACGCTGTATACAAGTAAGGTAGCAATTGATAACGTAATTCAATGGCTTCTTTAGCATAAGGCGTATACTCATCACCAAATGACCAAGGTTCTTGATCTTGAACTTCGCCACTTTCAACCATTTTCTTTACTTCGACTGGATCAATCGGTGCGCCGCCATCCAAGTGTGCGCCCATTGTATGAACACGCATCAAAGGATGAAAAACACCAAGTTGCAACCAACGAACAAATAATTCACCAGTAGGGTTTTCTGCAAAACCGCCAATATCTGAACCAATGAATGAGAATCCAGAAATACTCATTCGCTGAGATTGAATATTAGCTAAGTGTAAATGTTCCCAAGTTGCCAAATTATCGCCTGTCCAAGCGGCAGCAAATCGTTGTCCACCAGAAAAAGTCGCTCTAGTCAATAAAAAAGGACGTTTTTCTGGACGCAGTTTCTTAATCCCATCCAAGGAAGCCCTTGACATTTGCATACCATATATATTATGCGCCTTTTTATGACTACAATTATGTCCATCGTAATTGTGTCGAACACTCAATGGAAAGGTTTTATCACTTATTTTGAATAAAGCAGGTTCATTCATATCATTCCAAAAACCATTAACACCAACCTCATTCACCAACTCTTCATAAAGTCCGCCCCACCATTTTCTAACGGTAGGATTTGTATAATCTGGGAAATGACATTCTGACGGCCAAACAGGTCCTTTCATCAATCGCCCATCTTCACGCTTACAAAAATGATTTTCTTCTATACCTTGCTGATTGACCCAGTAGTCTTTATCAACTTTAATTCCTGGGTCAATCATCACAACGGTTTGAAAACCATCTTTCTGTAAATCCTTAACTAATTGAACAGGATTTGGAAAGGCTTCATCATTCCAAGTGAAACAACGAAACTCATTCATGTAGTCAATATCCAAATAAATAGAATCACAAGGAATTTTACGTTTTCTAAATTCTTCGGCAACTTCCCGAACGACACTTTCTGGATAATAACTCCATTTACATTGATGAAAACCTAATGCCCAAAGCGGCGGCAATTCTGGCTTCCCAGTCAATTGCATATATTGTTTAGTTACATCAATTAACTCAGGTCCAGCTATGAAGTAGTAATTCACTTCACCACCATTTGCAGAAAAACTACTGATTTCATTACCTTTTCTATCAAATGAAAAACGTGTCTTGAAAGTATTATCCATAAAAATCCCATAACCAAGGTTTTCATACAAACCATAGTAAAAAGGAATTGCTCTATATAAGGTATCATCACTTTCTACAAAACCAAAAGCATCGGTACACCAATTTTCATAAGCCCTTCCCCTCATGTTGAGTTTACCTGCTTTATCACCTAATCCAAAAAATGCTTTTCCTTCTGGCGCTTTCTTAGTGATTTTTACAGAAGAAATACCTTGAAGTAAACTTTCTCTTACATAAAAACCATCATCATCTTCACAGACAGCTTCACCATTCTTATCAAAAAAGTTAACTAACATACGATCTTTCATAATCTGACAAGTCACTTCATAAGTAGCAATGGCATAATAATCATCAAATTCTTCAAAATAAATCTCAGGCGTTTCTGGATTAAAATCTGGATTCAATGCATAGGAGAAATCAGGCATAAATTCGCCATCATAGGAATACCTACATCTAAATATGCGCTCGGTAACAGCTGTAATGATTAGAGTAACATCATTTGCACAAACAAACTTAAATTGATTGTTTGTTTGATGCGCCTCTATAACCAAGTCTGGTCGATATCGTGTAATCACATCTGGTATTCTATCACTGCCCTCATTTTGTGTATTTTCGTTATCCATGCTATTAGATGTATTCAATTAACAGTGCTTCTTATGCCTGTTAATTTGTTATTATATCAGGTAAGTTATTCCTGTTTTATTACTAAATTATAACTTGTAATAAAATAATGCTTAGCTAAATTAAGATTATCTTCTTTTTTGCAAAACGCTTTGAAGTGTTTTTAAATAACTTTATGACGAAATAATCAATTGTCTGTTTATTATTAAACCATTTTTCTATCAAATTGTAAACATTTCATACTCAATATTATATATTTGTGTATCAATCAATGATTTGTCAAAGGATTCAATAGGAGTTTTAAACAAATCAATATTTAAAGATATCTAGATTTATTATTGGTTATTATTAATAATAACTGTATAATCAAATTAGAAAATTGTAAAACCTGCTAAGGAGTATTTAGAAATTAGATTGGTTTTACAATTTTGATTTCTTTGAAAAAACACTAAAACAGGAATAATAATAATTTATATGAGCGTAGTAGATATTAAAGTACCCGTTATTGGAGAGTCTATTTCAGAAGTAACCATTTCAGCATTTTTAAAAGAATCTGGAGAATTTGTTGAAAAAGACGAATCAATCTGTGAAATAGAATCAGACAAGGCAACCTTAGAAATGCCAGCTGAAGTAAGTGGAATACTAACTTGGCTAATAGAAGAAGGTGACGATGTTGAAATTGGTGTCGTTGTAGCTCATATTGATACGAGTGCAGGAACAGGTAATTCTTCAAATACACCAGAAGAGGAAACGCCTGCTGTCGGAGAACCTCAAACGGAAATAAAAAATGATGCTCCTACTGAAGGAGAAATTATAGAACTAGCAGTACCAGTGATTGGTGAGTCCATTTCAGAAGTAACTATTTCTGCTTTCTTGAAAGAAAACGGAGACGTTGTTGAAAAAGATGAATCAATTTGTGAAATAGAATCTGATAAAGCTACCTTAGAAATGCCTGCGGAAGCTGCGGGAACACTGACTTGGGTAATTGAAGAAGGCGACGATGTTGCAATCGGTGCGGTGATCGCAACGATTAATACCGCAGGAGCAAGCGGAAATACTACACCTAGTACTTCAACTCCTGTAGCTATAGTAGAAAGTAAATCATCTACACCAGTTTCAAAAGAAACTTATGCAACAGGTCATCCTTCACCTGCTGCGTCAAAATTAATGTCAGAAAATAATTTGACATCAGCTAATATTAAAGGAACAGGAAGAGACGGTCGTATTCTTAAAGAAGATGTTGAAAAAGCTATCATTGCAAAAGCATCTGCACCTAAGGCTCAAGCACCAGTAAAAAAACCTGCTCCTAAAAAAGAAACTAAAACAGTTTCAGTACCAGCAGCTCTTACTGGAAATAGAGGAACAGAGCGTAAGAAGATGAGTCGAATGCGTCGTACAATTGCTCGTCGTTTATTAGAAGCGAAGCATAGTACTGCTATGTTGACTACTTTTAATGAGGTTGACATGACGGAAGTGATGGCAATGCGTAAGCAATATCAAGAACGTTTCGTTGCAAAATACGGAGTGAAACTTGGTTTTATGTCTTTATTTACAAGAGCTTGTGCGAAGACATTGATGGAAATGCCAGAAGTTAATGCTGTAATGGACGGGAATGAATTGATTTATCACAATTATGCGGATATCTCAATTGCCGTTTCAACAGAAACAGGTTTAGTCGTTCCAGTTATTCGCAATGCAGAGTCAATGAATTTTGCTGAAATTGAGAACGAAATCAAAGCATTAGCAGGAAAAGCAAGAGATGGTAAATTAGGAATGGAGGAAATGACAGGAGGAACATTCAGTATCACAAACGGAGGTATTTTTGGTTCCATGATGAGTACACCAATTCTTAATCCGCCACAATCGGCAATTTTAGGAATGCACAACATTCTTGATCGTGCGATAGTTGTCAACGGAGAAATCAAAGTTCGCAAGATGATGTACTTAGCTTTATCTTATGACCATAGAGTAGTTGACGGTAAAGGAGCAGTAACATTCTTATCAAAAGTAAAAGCTTTATTAGAAGATCCAGTTACTTTACTATTAGATTTATAATTTTTAAGTGTACCATATATATGGTAAGCAATTCATGTTTCATTAAAAAGAGCAGCCAACCTTTTAAAGTTTGGTTGCTCTTACTATATATGGTACTATAGATTTCGGAAACGAACAATTTAAGTGTACCATATATACGGTAATGAATTTATGTTTTATTAAAAAGAGCAGCCAACTTTTCAAATTTTGGTTACTCTTATTATATATGGTACTATAGATTTCGGAAACGAACAAATTAAGTGTACCATATATATGGTAAGGAGCTCATGTTTTATTAAAAAGAACAGCAAACCTTTTAAAGTTTAGCTGCTC
>CAZMEH010000128.1:0-5626 GCA_964564885.1 uncultured Saprospiraceae bacterium
ATATACACAAGATGAGATACAAAATACTAGACCAAAATGGCTTAAACTATCTAACAATCACGATAGTAGAATGGATAGATTTATTCATAACACCAATCTACAATCCCGATCGGGATCATTATTGACAGCTTAAAATAATCCCGAGTGCTCGGGACAAACAACTAAAAGTACACGCTTATGTAGTCATGTCAAATCACTTACATTTAATATTATCAACAGAAGCAAGCACAGGTTTATCGTCTATTCTAAGAAGTTTCAAGTCACATACTGCCAAGCAAATATTAAAATATCTACAAGACAAGGAATAGCCAGAAAGTAGAAGAGAATGGCTATTAAGACATTTTGAATTCAATGCCAGAAAACAAAATACGCATAGCAAATATCATCCCGATAATTATCGGGAGAAAAAGAGACAATCATCTTATGCAGTCCAAAAGTGATAAAACAAAAATTGCTTTACATTCATAATAATCCAGTTCGAGTCAGAGGTTAGCCATCAGAACGCTTCGCTGTCAGAACGTTCTTTCAGAACTGTCAGAAAATATTCTAATTATCTGACAGCGAAGCGTTCTGACAGCTGACTTCTTATTGATTTGAAATTTTACGATACAATTCTATTAAAGCATCTTCATTCGCAGGAACAAAAGAAGTATCGTTAAAATGTGGATTTGCCGATAATTTAACGATAACTGTATTCGTCTCCGGATTCACGTAAATGTTTTGATTGTAAACGCCAACTGCCATAAATTCACCAATATCACTTTTCGGTAGCCACCATTGATAACCATAACCGAAGCTATCGTCAGTAGGTTGAACATGTGCCCCATCAGCTGTCAAGGACGCTTTTACCCAGTCTTTATTGACAATTTGTTGACCATTCCAGTTTCCATCATGCAAATATAATGAACCAATTTTAGAGAAATCTCTAAGCGTTAAGTTTAATCCGCCGAGTGCCATTTCCATTTTGCGACCATCAATTAACCAATAACCGTCGAATTCCATTCCTAATGGTTCATACAGTTTTTCTTGCATATAATCCGTAATCGTTCTACCCGTTGCTTTCGTCAAAATCATTCCTAAAACGTGCGTATTGATACTAACGTAATGATTAACCGTTCCTGGTTCTAGTTCTCTTTCAAGCGTTGCAGCAAACTTATCTTGCGATTGTCCAAGCGCAAATCCTCTGCCCCATCGATTAATATCACTATTGAAATCTGCATAATCTTCGTTGAAGCGAACACCTGTTGACATTTGCAAAACGTCTTTAATCCGAACACCTTCGTAACCTGAACCTTTGAGTTCGGGAAGGTATTCATCGACTGTTTGTTCAATGCTTTTGATATGTCCTTCTTGAATAGCAATTCCGAAGAGCGCAGAAATATAAGATTTTGCCATCGACCAAGAGATATTTCTAGTCGATTCTGTGTTTTCTAAATAGTATTCTTCAAAGACAATGCTGTCGTTTTGAATCACTAAAAAACCTGTTGTCCAGCCGTCTTTTAAGAATTGCTTTGTATCGTAATCTTCATTTCTAAATGTAAAACTATCAGGCAAAGCAACTGCTGATTTTTTAGCATACGAAATTGGTTTTGTTGCTTTGAGCTCATTAATTGCCCAAATTTCGTTAAACGATCTAAAGTTTTCGACGATTTTATCTTCATCAAATAGATGAATGCTATGCTGTAACATTTGGAATTTAGGGTAAAACCAAATACAAGCAACTACTATGATTGCTAAAATACCTAAGCCCATTTTTTGCCAAGTTTTCATTGCTTTATTTTAATAGATGATTAAAAGGTGTAAAAGAACACTATTCCTATTTTTTTGAATAAGTTCATAAATCAACTGAAAGTTAAAACCATTTCCATGTATTTCCAAAAAGTAATATGTTCATAGCTTTTCAAGTCAATTTCTGTTTTAGCATTTTCCTCTTTCAATTGAATCAAATATTTTGCTTCTTGCTCGTACTGTTTGAAATTTGAGCTTGCATCAAAAGGAATGATATTTTTTGAGAAAACAGCATCGGTTTTTTTCGATGTTTCTGCTTTAACCTCTTTGATTGCTTTTCCGATTTCTTTTTGAGATTTCTCACCTTCACTCAAAATTAATTGATAATCTTTATTATACTTTTCTTCAATCAATTTTTTAGCCGCATTATACTCCGTTAAATCCTGCGTCTCTTTATCCTTTGAGGTATCTTTATACACTAAAAGAGCTTCTAATTTTGATAATTCTGCATTAATTTTTTGATATTCTGTTGCTAAAATCAAACGCTTATCTTCGTGAATAGTCTTTTCTTTTCCTTTATACAGATCATCTAGTTCCCATGTTCGAGCCGTTTTTTCATTACGAATAGCTGCAATTTTATTATAGATTCCGTCTCGAAATGCCTTACCAGGGAAAAACTCAGTAGTTAACCGCTTATTCTCTTTAGCAATTAATATATCAAATTCTAAATCTAAACTTTTTAACGCCCGTTTTTTTTCTTTTCTTAAAACATCTAGCTTGTGACCAATCTGCAACAAAAACTGTTTAGAACTAAAATCTTGATTATTTGGACTATTTTTCAACGTCAATATTTCCACTAATTCTCGTTTAACCACTCGAATTTTTTTCTCTATTTCTTCTTTAGTATTTGTATCTTTTTTAACTGGATTAGTGGCAACCGTTGGGTATTTTACCGTTAATAATTCCAATTCCTTTTTTTCCTCTTCTTCTAAATCTATTAAAATCTGGTCTTTTTCAGATAAAAACCTTGAAAAAACCATTTGTAATTCATCAATAGATTCACGCTCCTCTTGCAATACTCGGTATTGAGCAGAAGTGATTTGATTTAATTCTTTGTCGTATATTTTACTGTAATTAGAAATCTTATTTTTTAATTGTTTTACAAAATTTTCCTGTCTAAATATCTGTGATTTGATTGGGCTCTTGCCTTTTGATAGCTTCTTTTTCTCTTTGACTTCTGGTCGAGTAGAATACCTGATGGCTAAAAATCCCATTCCTGCCAACATCGCAATCATAAAAGAGCCTTGAATGACCGCATAAGTCACAAACGCAACAATACTTAATAGTATGCGCTCAAATACGACATTATCTTTAAATTTGACTAATTGCTTTTTTTTAACCTTGGGAAGAATTCCTGTATTAATCATTTGATTACTCGCAATCGGCAACGGTTTTGGTCTAGAAAGTTCTGCTCTTTCCATTTTCAAAACACTCGAAGGTAACTTACGTTTTAAGTTAACCAGCGGTTTTCCAGAAATCACAGAACACCAATCACTTGGCGTTGGACGACGTTTCTGAAAGTCGTGTCCTTCTTCAAAACAATTGACAAACAATTCTCGAATCGCAGGAAGCAATTGGCTAAAACGCTTGTGCGGCGGTGGCAATACATTTATAAATTTCTGTTTGCTCGGACTATGGACAAACAAACCATGTTCAATTTTCTCTTCTAAGGTATTCAATTTATCATACGGCTCCTTCGCACTACCCGCAAATGGGTGAACGCCAAACAACAATTTATAGAAAATAATCGCCATCGCATAATTGTCCCACCAAGTATAAATTGATTTCTTTCCTGGTTTGATTCCTCGATGAAATTCTGGCGGCGCAAACTCTGGCGTTGTCACCAAAGCAGGATAAAGCACGTTCCCATTTTGAATAACTTCCATCGAATCAACATCAACAATTGCCACCAAACCATTTGGCTGAATGATGATATTATCAGGTTTCAAATCAACTAAAACATATTTATTGGTATTATGAATCTGGTAAACCGCAGCAGCAATATTGAAACAAATCGCCATCCGCAACTTAGCCGACGATGGATCTTTAAGTGAAAAACGATTCCATTTTCCACGAAATTTCTTAGGAATTTTAGTTGAAGTTAAAATCACTAACTTATCACCTTCCGCAAAAGGCATCATCAAACCAGCGAAGCCTTTTTCATCATAAATAATACCTGTAGCCCAAACCACCGAATTATGTCCATTGACATTTTGCGCATCTGGCGGATTCTGAACCAAGTATTTAACCTTTCCTTCTTTCGCTGTTGTTCGCTTCTCGGGATGATATATTTTGACAACCGCATTTCGATACTTCGCCGTTATAATGCGATAGATATTCCCTTCGCCGCCACTAGCAAAAGGTTGTTTTTCAATAAATATTGGATTTTCCCGACTATTTAAAAAAACTCGATTCGACATTTAAAATATTTAAATTGAAATCGTACCGTCGAATTTATTCGACTAGGTGTTGAAAATTACTTTGTTTCTTAAAAACACTTCTACGAAACTATCTCTGTTGTTACTCTTAGTAGATTTTAGGTGTTTATTTTTAATATTATGTAACACCTAGTCGAATAAATTCGACGGTACACTACTTAATCAGGCACTTTCACGGCAAGCAGCATAGTCTTATCATCGACCTCTGTTTGAAAATGTTTTGTTCCTTTCTCTAAAAATCCTTCCCAGAGTTTATTGATTTCTTCTTGCGATTTGCCTTCTTTACGAAGCATTTTCAAGCCATTCATATTCGGATCGAGAAATTTATTGAAAGGACGATTTGGGTCAAAGTATTTTTCTGTTTCAGCATTATAAATATTCATCTCAAACGCACTTTTTTCGCAGCCATCCGTCATTAAAACAAATCCTTCGATATTATCTTTAATGATAGAAGTACGCACAAACTCGTTTAATCGGTCTTCTTCTTTCCAAAATAATGAGCTTAGAAAGATGGTTTCATTTGCTTCTTCACCCGAATAGGGAATCATAGCCGCTTGCCATTTTTCACCATTAGAATAACCTGCTCTACCGTCGCCAATATGTGTAACTAGCAGAAAATCAGGCGCATGAACGGCCACAATTATGGTACAAGAAAGTGATTGAGGAGGAATACCACGCTTTTCTGCAAGGTCTTCCAAATCATCTTTGACCAATCGAAGCGTATCGACACAGGTTTTCTGCCAATCTTCCGGAGTAGGTAGATTGTCTATTGTTGTCCAATTATTTTCTTCGACGATTTCTTTGAAACATTCCGCAGCCTTTCGCACTGCCTGTTCAGAACCGATATGAGAATTAGGATAAGAGCCAGCGCCATCTGCAACTACCGCTATTCCAATTTTTTCATCAATTGGCAAATAGAAACAATTGTCTTGACACGGGATACTTTCACGAATATGCAAGTTGCCTATGACTGAAGCGTAAGCAACCGTCCAATTCGACTTTTTCATTGTTGATTATTAAAGAAAGTGTATAAATATTTGAATGCGAGAAAGTACCCGTGTTAAAATTCACTAAGTCATTTTCTCACAGCCACACACTGTAAAATTTGTAGGTTTTGGAAATTTCATGAAAAAAATCGAAATTTTATTTCCTTTGATAAATCTACAAAAGTAGACCAATCACTAATCACCGATTAACCAATCACTAAAAAATTATAGGTTCTCTGAAAAAATTTCATACTACTATACATTCTTAAAAAATCAAGATAAAGATACGTTTACTAAACTTTTAAGGGTTTAGTAAACGTGGTTATGATTCTCCTTTAAATCTAAAATGTATAGTAGTATGAAAAAATTTGTGGAATAATAATTTTCAAAGAAAATTAACAATAAAACGCCTTG
>CAZMEH010000129.1:0-1655 GCA_964564885.1 uncultured Saprospiraceae bacterium
GGGCGAATAAACAATGTTTTTTACAATCTCCTTGACGCCAATCCGAGCACTCGGGACAGTCTGACTTCTGTCCTCTTTCTTAAAAATCACCTTCCGCCACTTGACAGCAAGTCAAACCCAACTTACGCCACATTTCCACGACTTGATTTCTATCGTCCAACACAAAATCAATAAAATATTTATTACGAATATTTTTGTTAAAAATCTCTGCTTTGATAATAGCATCTTTACGATTATCATTCGCTTTACGAAGTATTAAACTATCGTATGGAATATCGTGTTTTGCTAGCCAACGCTCTGTTTGAGGTTGATAAGTATCGTGTCTTCCAGAAACTAATAGAATCTGATGTCCCAATTTTTTATAAGTTTTGACCATGTTCGCTACGTGAATATTCAAGCCATCTTCTTCACATTTTGAACCATCGTAAGGATTTCTATTCAAAATCGCCAACGTTCCATCTAAGTCACAAATGATTGCTTTGGGCAACGTTTGATTTTGTTCCAGTACGAAATGTTTTGGATTTGGGTCAAGGAACATTCGATAAGTACTTCTTATCACCCGCTCTCCTACTGAGCGATTTCTATTCAAATCTCGCTTGATACATTCTTCCACCGAAACATCAAAAAACTTAACGACTATTTGTACTTGCTCACCTGTCTCCTTACAATACTCTTGAACCAGTTGACGCATTCTAGTTTCGTGCTTTGCTGCTAGGTTCGTATCATCAGAAATAACATTTTTTCCATCCTGTAATGCTTCTGTTATCATCAAATCACGAATACGCAATACGAATTTTTCATTTCCTCTACTCCAATGATTATCATCCAACATTGCCCGAAGATCATCTTTGTTGATGCGTTTGTATCTATTTGGAAACTCAGCAACTTTTGCTTTTGACCAAGTTGATTTGCCGCTGGCAGGTAAGCCTTTGAGTATGTAGAGCGTTTTCATATCTTAGGTTTTGCCATAAAGTTAAAGTAATAGAATGAGATGAATGTGCATTTACCTTTTAGTTATTTTTATATGTATTTATATTTGCAGTATATTATTCGAATAACTTCTTCACCTTCTCAAGATCTGGATGTGTGATGCCTGCGGCTTCTAAATCTACTATATCTTGTAAAAATACTTCATCACAAGTACGATTATCTGGAAAATGCTTTCCTTTCCATTTTAAATAGATTTTTTCTGCTTTTTGATATTGATTATCTAATAAATAGCCTAATGCTAGATTTGTTTCTACACTCAAAGCCTCAGAATTTAGTTCTAATACTTTCAGTGCTGCTTCAGTGGCTTTCTTGGGTTTATTTACCAAAAGAGCATAGAAGCTTAGATTAAACCAAACATTGTAATTATCTATATCCACAAATACTGCTTTTTCTTGGAATTGATATGTTTTTTCAAAATCTTTGTTTTTAAAATAATATTTAGCAGTTTTTTTATAAGAAAAAGTAATATTACAATTGGGTAATATTTTGTGGATTCTATCTAATTCATCTAGCCTCAATGGATTGTCGCCCAGGTGTAAAGATTGTAATTGCTTTAAGTTCTCCAAGCCTACCAAATTCGTCAGTTTATTGGAGCTCAGGTCTAAAGATTGTAATTGATGTAGTTGACGGAGTTCAGGCAAACTAGCAATATTACAATATGACAT